>JAITFO010000107.1 GCA_031281265.1 Candidatus Fibrimonadaceae bacterium | reverse complement strand
CTCAGAGGGATTCTCTATGAGATATTTCCCAAACTCACCGAATCTCTCGATGTTCCTGGTTACTTGCGCAATGTGTTCTGGCGTATATTCACTTATATCTTTTGGGTTATAGCTCATATCAACTCCTTATTTTAGATTTATATCTATCCAAATAAAATCTCCATCTATCTTTTATATCTTGTACGGCATAAGTAAAAGCCTCGTTCAGAGACTCTATTTCCACAAGCTGCTTTTCTTTTTCTCCATTCGGCATCATAACATCCCTATGAAAAGGTTGTCCGTGTGAACTATCATAACGAATTATAGCAATCCATTTGCCGTTCATCAAACTTTCATATTGACACATTATATCTTTAACATTTCCTTGTTTTGTAATGTAAAAAACACGGATTCTATTAAATTCATAATCATCAAGATAAGCAAGATAATCCTTTTCCACTATAAATATAGAAAAAGCAATTTATATGCCGAGCAAAAATCCGCATTTTTAGCTTAAAATCGGTATTTTCAAGTGTTTAAAAAGTGATTAAACACTGTTTAGACACTATTTGGACACTTTATTTCAAACAAATTTTCTACATTCACATACATATTAAATGCCCAAAATCCTGATAAAAACACCAAAAGAAATTGAGCGCATAAGAGATTGCGGTGCGCTTGTTGCTGAAACTTTGGCAAAAGCTGGAGAAATGTGCAAACCTGGCGTTTCTACGCAGGAAATAGATGATTTTGTGCGTGAATTTACTATAAAAAACGGAGCCATACCTGCATGCCTCGGCTACAGAGGCTACCCAAAAAGTGTTTGCATAAGCGTAAATGATGTTGTAACTCACGGAATTCCAGATGGTTATGTTTTGAAAGACGGAGATATTGCAAATATAGACATCACCTCTATTTTAAATGGCTACCACGCAGATTCAAGCGAAACGTTTTTTATCGGCAAGCCGGCAAAAAATGCTAACGAACTGGTTGACACATCTCGCCAGTGCTTGTTTGAGGCAATAAAGGTTTGCGAACTTCCAAACGCTCGTTTTAGCGATATTGGGGCAATAATAAACGGAATAACCGAAGAACACGATTTTAGCGTTGTGCGCGACTATTGTGGGCACGGCATTGGCAGGGCTTTTCACGAAGAACCTCAGGTTTTGCACTACCGCCAGCGATTCCCGGGACCAAAAATTGAGCAAGGAATGGTTTTTACCATTGAACCTATGATAAACGAAGGCTCTTACAAGGTAAAAATCCTTTCGGATGGCTGGACTGCTGTAACCGTAGATGGCAAACTTTCTGCCCAATGGGAGCATACCGTGGCAATTACCCCGCACGGAGTGGAAATTTTAACGCTTGCTCGTTGATTTTTTGCCTATTTTTCTAAAAAAACGCAAAAAACATATAAATCCTATTGACAAACTAGGAATTAATTTCTATATTTTAATTAAAAGGAGGATATCTTTATGGCAAGAGTAGATAAAATTACTGATCTTATAGGGAATACGCCGCTTGTTAAGATCAATAAACTCAATGACAGTGAAGCAACGGTGTATGTAAAATTAGAGAGTTTTAACCCTCTGCACAGCGTTAAAGACCGTATAGCGTTTTCTATGATTGAAGCTGCCGAAAAAGATGGCAAATTAAAAGAAGGCACAGTTATAATTGAGCCTACCAGTGGAAATACCGGTATTGGACTTGCTTATGTGGCGGCAGTCAAGGGTTATAAAATAATCCTCACTATGCCAGAAACCATGAGCATTGAACGCCGCAAGCTGCTCAAAGCGCTCGGAGCCGAATTGGAGCTTACAGAAGGAGCCAAAGGTATGAAAGGAGCAATAGCCAAAGCCGAAGAACTCGCCAATGCTACTCCTAATTCATTTGTTCCCCAACAGTTCAATAACCCAGCCAATCCAGCTATCCACGAAAAAACCACAGGTCCAGAAATTTGGAATGATACAGAGGGAAAAGTGGATATTTTAATTGACGGAGTTGGAACGGGCGGAACTTTAGCTGGTGCTGGAAAGTTTTTAAAATCTAAAAAGCCAGAAATCAAAATAATTGCCGTGGAACCTGCTGCATCTCCAGTGCTTTCTGGTGGGCAGCCTGGTCCTCATAAAATTCAGGGCATAGGAGCAGGTTTTCAACCTCAGGTTTATAACCCCTCCATCATTGACGAAATTTACAAAACCGATGAAGTAAAAGCAGGAACAGTGGCAAGGAGGCTTGCAAGAGAAGAAGGTATTCTTGTTGGCATTTCATCGGGTTCAGTTCTTGAAGCGGCATTAACAGTCGCCAAGCGACCGGAGAACAAAGGCAAAACCATAGTTGCGATTTTGCCAGATACCGGCGAGCGTTACTTATCAACCTGGTTATGGGAGGAATAATATGACCAAAGCATCTGCAACAGAGTTAAACGCGCTGAATAAAGCGCAAGCGTACCAATTGGCGGACATTACAAAAACCCCGCCACAATTTGGTGCCATCACACCTCGCTGGCTAACACGTTTCTTGGAATTCAAGGGGCTAGATGCCGGTATTTATAGGGTAAACAAAGTGGCTGAGGGAGAAACTCCGCTTGATGTTTTATGCTCATCTGAAAAAAAGAGCTTGGATATACCCGAAGGATATGTGGAGTATTCGCAAAAACCCAGAGAATATACTCTTAACTCAATTTCCACTATTATAAATGTGGATACAGCCATTCAAGACGTATATTCTTCTCCTTACGACCAAACAAAAGAGCAACTCCATTTGGCTATTGAGAGCCTGCGCGAGAGGCAAGAGAGCCAAATTATCAATAACGATGATTATGGTTTGTTGAAAAACATTTCTGCCAGCCAGCGCATAAAACCTAGAAATAAAGCGGGTTCTCCTATGCCCGATGATTTGGACGAATTGCTTTCAAAAGTGTGGAAAGATCCAGCATTTTTCTTGGCGCATCCAAGAGCCATTGCCGCTTTTCAACGTGAATGTACACGCAGGGGCGTTCCTCCTACCACCATATCCACCTTTGGCGGCACATTTATACAATGGCGCGGCATTCCAGTTGTGCCAACAGATAAATTATTTGTGGACGGCTTAAAAAATCCAAAGAGCCAAGTTGGCAAAACCAATATCCTATTGGTGCGTACTGGTGAAGCAAAACGCGGTGTTGTTGGTTTGTATCAAACAGGCTTGCAGAACGAACAAGGAAGAGGTCTTTCCGTGCGCTTCAAGGGAGTGGATAACAGAGGGCTTGCCTCTTATCTCTTGTCTCTGTATTGCTCTGCCGCAATTCTCGCAGACGATGCCATAGCCGTGCTTGAAGACGTGGAAGTTGGAAACTATTACGACTATCCTAATAACTATTGAGAACCGATTGTAATTGAATAAAGGCAGCCTCCGTGTGAGGTTGCTTTTTTTATTAAACACAGACAACCGCATATAAACGCACGATATTCGCATTTATGTTGTCTGAACCAGAATTATCAGAATTTTCAGAATGAACCTCATATATTGTTTTTTTTGAAAAATTACCATATTGGGAGGGTACCTGAAGGGGTGGGGTGTGATGAAATTCAGAAAAATGCACATTTTTGTCAACACTTGTTTGCAAAAATACGATTTTTGGGATTTTTTTCCGTTTTTTTACGTCTAATATATAGAAACGAAAAAATGGAGGTTTCTATGACCGAGGCTAAAACTAATCGCAAATATAAAGATAGCGTTTTCACGCTGTTGTTCGGCGAGAAAAACAATCTTTTGGAGCTGTACAACGCCATTAGAAACACCAACTATGGCAGTGATACGGATATTCGCATAACAACGCTCGAAGATGTGCTGTTTATGGAACGCATAAACGACATCTCCTTTGTGATAGAAGGCAAGCTAGTGGTGCTCATTGAGCACCAATCTACGGTGAATCCTAATATGCCCCTAAAAATGCTTATTTATATGGGTAGAAACTATGAAAAGATAATTGGCAAAGATGCTCTTTACAGCACTAAAAAAATGTTTATACCCAAGCCAGAGTTTATAGTGCTGTACAATGGAATTGATGAATGCCCCGATAGGCAAGTTATGAAGCTCTCCGATATGTTCATTGAGCCTTTGGAAGAGAGCATAGCCAACCTTGAGCTTATAGTTACTGTTTATAACATAAACAAAGGCAGGAATGAGGAAATGGCAACTCGCAGCGAAAAGCTGAAAGGCTACGAATTTTTTATATATTTGATAAGAGAGTACCTTAGAGCAGGAATGGACAGGAACTCGGCTATAAGCCGTGCTGTTGGTGACTGCATAAGGCAGAATGTGTTGAAGGATTTTTTGGAGAAACACGGTTCGGAGGTGCATAATATGGTATTCGGCGAATGGAATTGGGACGATGCCAAGAGAGTTTGGCAGAGAGAGGCTCGTGAAGATGGTCGTGAGGAAGGTATTGTAGAAACTGCTAAATCTATGCTCAAAGAGGGACTTGATGTTGTGCTTATAGAACGAATAACCAAGTTGTCTCAGAAAGAAATTTTGGCTTTGAGGTAAAATTTCCGCCAACAAACCCGCCCAGCAATCGTATAACGAAGGAAATTTTTTACTCACCCTGCCAGCTTCACTTCGTGGGCAGGGTTCGCCCTGCGGGCTGTCCTGCGGACATTAAAAAATCTCTATTTATGCCTTTACAGGCACGAGATTTTTTTGGGAGCTATATACATAACTTACACTCGCCTCTCACTTCATTATTTAGTGTTTGCACTTCATTCATTTATTCCAACCATGTTCTATCAAAACGTCATTTATGACATAATCTTTTGCTTTAATATATTGTTTTGATTGATTCACGGGTGATTTATTCACCGTCTCTAAAAATTTAGCCGCTGACACAAAAAACTTTCTAATAAGACCTTCGTAAACTGGCTCTATTCTGCCTGTTGCAGAATTACGGGTCATTTGTTCATTGCCGATTATTTTATCTAACAATGCTTGAACTTCATTATTGCCTTGATAACGATTAGGGTGCAATTTATGATCTCTATAAATCGCATGAGCTCTAATTAAAGCACCGTGCAAAACTTCAACATTAGTAATTATGTCATCTGCATTCAATTTATCAGATGGCGTATTATTATATGCAAGAAGCATTTTTTCAAATTCATCATAATCATCAGAAACATCTTGAACGCTTACTTTAAAATTTTCAACATCAGCTTCACTATCCTTAATCGCTTTTAAAGCGATTGCCATTTTTTTCAGCGACCTTCCAAGTTTCTCAGCTGCTTTACATACATCTATGAATGCTTGTGTTTTTTCGCTTAACGGCTCTTCCCCTGCCTGCTTTGAAAGCTCGGCATTTGATAATGTTTGCGTGTTCTTGCTTGTGTGTGGTAATGTATATGCCTGTTGCTTTTTACCACTCATTAAGTTTGTTAAGCTATTTTTTGGTGGCGTATTTAGCAACGCTGGCGGAATGCCAGTTTGCACAGCCGCAGCCGACGGGTCTTCCTTGACATATCCGCCCTTAGCCTTGCCTACGGCTTCTTTAATGTATTTCACTATCTTCATATTGTTATATAACTTGCACTATGCTAAAATCATAGCGAAAGATACAAAATTGGAACTATCTCCCAAATCTTTTCAAGAACCGCTTATATTCAGCCGCATCATCAAAAGAATCTTCACCGTATTCACTTAACTTCAATAATTTCGGTGTCTTCCAGTTGTCAATAACACCATCGTCATAATCATTAGCAACTTCTTCAACCCATTTTTCAACGCTAGGAAATGTAGCGTAATCACTTTCCCAACCACTGCCTGTAAAGTCTGCTACTACACCGATTTTCCCATTCGGCAATTTTGTCAAAATGCTAATTACATCACTACTAACGCCTTGAATGAAAGGCACTTCCACAGTTCCTCTGCCGATTAAAGCATTTATCTTACTCACCAACTTAGCATCTGTTTGAGCTGCTCCTTCGCTGATATACTCGCCATCGTCATCTACCGGGATTTGTCCAAATTTGTAGCCCTTAATGTCTTTAAGTTCCACATTGTCAAACGTTTCAGTATCACTTGAATCGCCGCTGTGTTTGCCAGCTATCTCTTGCATATACTTTATATAATCTGGGAAAATATTGTTAAATGCGGTTTTTGAGGCTCCGCTAAGAATGCCTTTATTCAGCTTCGCTACATTCACTTCTTGAACGTCTATTATTTTGCCGCCTTTATTCACGAAAGCCATAGTGCCACTTCCGCCGTAGTCGCTATACGGGCACATTACCACATCATTTGTTTTTAGCAAATTTTCAACCTTTGCAAATTTCTTTTTGTCATTAGGGTGAATTTTCAAACCTCCCAAATTAGCCGCTTCGCTTACATATCGCTTGCCCTGTGGGTGAGTAAGTTCTTCAAAGACCGCCCCTGCTGTTGCTAGCTGCTGTCCCGCTCTTGCATATTTGCTCAAATTCATAATGAACTCCACTGAAACTTGTTTAACATTATTTACGTATATATAACACATAAAGAGCGCAAATGTGATACAATTACTCAAAAAATTTTTCACGCTACCAGCTCCCTCCAAGTCAAGCGCACTCCCCAGCAGCCAGCAGCCAAGCTGTCTATCCTGTCCATAGTCGGGCGCTTGGAATTGCCCTCGTTGTGCCTGAAGCTGAACTCGTCTGCGTATCTCTGCAAATGCTTCGGCGACATATAATGGTAAATTCCGTGGTAGCCTCGCTTGAATGTAGCCCACACGCTCTCTATAGC
>JAITFO010000097.1 GCA_031281265.1 Candidatus Fibrimonadaceae bacterium | reverse complement strand
TTCTGCCTCCGGGTCTATTGTGTAAATATATTCATCATTAAAATAATATTTTTTATCGGTATCTCCTACCCAAAAAACATTCTTTTGGGTAAATGCTTTGCGGTATCCGGCTATTTCTCCTAATGCAAATTGTTTTATATTTTCGTCATCAGGGTTAAGGAAGTACCACTGTATTAAAGGAGAATCAGCCATTCTCAGGGCAAGGGCAATTTCGCTGTTTATGGACGCTTCCAATTTAAGCCGTTCAATTTCAATTAGCTGCATTAATTTTTGCCCAGTGCTATCATACTGGATTCTATCCATCAAAATGATAAATGCAATGCTTCCAGAAATCAATATAAACAGAAGCAAAATAGAGGAAAAAACAATAAATTTATGCCGCATGGAAATTTGGCGTTTTCGGGAAATCGGTATTGAAAAAATGTTATTGTACTTCATCTATTCAGGATTCTCCCCGCTCATAACATATCTGTTGCGGCCATTTTTTTTGGCTTCGTATAAGGCTTTATCGGCTACTTTGATATAGTCCCGTGCGTGTTGTGAATGTTTAACTATGTCGGTTGCGCCTCCAATGGAAACTGTGACATAATCTGCTACTTCACTTGCATTATGGGGTATATTGCATTTATGCATTTTTTCCAATAATTTTGCCGCAATCGCCTGAGCACCATTTTTATCGGTATTCGGCAAAACAATGGCAAATTCCTCTCCGCCGTACCTTGCAATAAAATCTTCTTCTCTAGACACACATTGAGAAAGAGCATAGGCTACCGCTCTAAGGCAACCATCTCCGGCTTCGTGGCCGTAAGTGTCGTTGTATTTTTTAAAATAGTCTATGTCTATCATCAACACGCTCAAGCTACTGCCAGTGCGAGAAAGGGAATTTATTATCTTCTTTAAGCTGCCGTCAAGATACCGCCTATTATATACTCCGGTGAGCTGGTCGATTATGGTCAAGTGCAAAAAATCACCTAATGTTCCAACTTCATCTTTATGAGATTTGCCTTCTTGGGGCTTTAAATCCAAGTCGGTGAAAGTTTGGTTTATTGTTTTTATTGTTTGGTTAAGCGGGTCCAGCATTATCTCAATAAATATATTGATAACGACGGTTATGATGACTATAGTTATGAACGAAAATATAATCGTATTGAGCAGAAGGTGGTTGCGTTCCATATTAAAATCCTGTTCCGGCACAAGAGCTACAACGGTATTGCCGTTTTCGTTCTTGTATCCTGCGTAATACTGTTTGCCGTCTATATTGAGCCACGCGAACCCGCTGCCGGAATTTATGGTTTTATACCAATCCTCGCCCGATACGCTTGAAGTATCTGACAACACCATTCCAAAACCGTTCTGCCCTATTTTCATATTCTCTATTGTTTTGTAAACATTGATTTCTTCCTTCAGCCTGCCTATTACACCAGCGTTAAAACCAACCTGGATAAAGCCGCCGTTTTTCCGAGCAATACCGGTATAATGATTAATGTCGCCTAGAATTAGGTCGCCCACGTCGTCATTGAGTACGGATGCACGGGGTTCCTCGCTCAACACAGTCATAGTTCTGTCTGCCAGTTTCATATATACTTTTGTCGGTTCGTATAACTTATAATCAAAGCCTATGTATTTGGGAACACTGCTGGCTATGATAATACCGTTTGAATCGGCAACGCTCAATTCTATAATATCCAGCGGTTCTGAGATTTGCTGCAATTTCTCAGACGTTATTTTACCGGGAGTATTGTCCAGCGTTTCAACGACTGTTTTTGCTATTGCTATGTGTTTTTCAACAAGCGTTTGTTTTATGGTATCGAGTATTATATTCAAATGCCGGATTTGTGCCAAAATGCTGTCCACAAATATTTCCATATTAGTGTTGGTTTTTGTTTTTACAGAAGAGTCCAGCAATCTATAGTTGATAACTGAAATGACCAAATCGGAAACTATAAATATAGCCAATATCGGGATTAATACTTTAATTTTAAAACTTAACTTTTTATTATGCATTTATGGTAAAATGTAGAAATATCAATACTATGTTCTGTCTTTGCCAATTCCGATAATTCGGCGACGTATTTGCTATGCAATTCCTGCAAAAAACCGTAAATCTCCAAAGCTTTTTTGCTTGATGGGTTTTGAGATACGGTGTTATATATGTTAAACAGGTTCATTTGAATACGTATAGCCGAATCTCTGATTTGCGGGCTGGAATGTCTAAGAGCTATTAAGTTAGTTTCCGCCAAGTCAATCAACAAATTTCGCCAATCATTATCAGTCATAGTTTGGCAATAATAGCATATTTTTTAACATTTTGCAAGGGGTATAGCACACAAAGCACAAATTCTGGCACGAAATGCAAGTCTTTTAAAGGGGGCTGTTAGCCCCCCACGCCGTTAAGCGCTTTTCTCTTCTTCGTCTTTCTTCTTCTTTTCTTTCTTCTTCTTTTCCGTTGAGTTCATACCGGGCTTGTGAGCTTCTTTCCAAGCAGCAAGCTCTTCGCCGTGGTTTTTGAAGTAATCTGCAGCGGAAAGATAAATGGTGCGTTGGTTGTGATTCAGTTCTGTGACCACAGCTGGAATCTCATCGCCAAGTTTAAAGGCTTCGGCAGGGACTTTGATATAATCCGTTCCCAATTTTGAAACAGGAACAAGACCTTCAAAACCACGATTCAGCTCAATAACCGCACCGCGGTCTATTAGGCGAATTACTTTGCCTTTGGTTTCCACGCCAGCCTGGAAATCGTTTTCAACGGAATCCCACGGATCGTCTTCCAAGTGCTTCATGGAAAGGGAAATGCGGCGGCGTTCGCTATCTACTGCTAACACAACACATTCAACCTTGTCGCCTTTCTTTATCAGCTCGCTTGGATGCTCAATTTTCTTTGTCCAGCTCATGTCGGACACGTGGATTAAGCCATCAACGCCTTCTTTAATCTCAACGAATGCACCGAATGTAGCTATGGAACGAACCTCGCCCGTGACCTTTGCGCCCGGCAAAAGCTCGCTTTCAATGGATTCCCATGGGTCTGCTTCCAACTGCTTTGTGCCAAGTGAAATACGTTCGTTTTCGGCTTCAACTTTCAACACAACGGCTTCAACTTCCTGACCAACTGTGAAGAATTTGTTGGGATGCTGCAAATGCGCGCTCCAAGATATTTCGGAAACGTGAATCAAGCCTTCCAAACCGCTTTCCAGCTCAACGAATGCACCGTAATCGGTGACGGAAACAATTTTGCCCTTGACTTTTGTGCCTTCTGGGTAACGCTCCGCAACGTCTTTCCACGGGTGCGGATGCAATTGCTTGATGCCAAGTGAAATGCGTTCTTTTTTATCGTTGAAATCCAAGATGACAACTTCAATTTCCTGACCGAGCTGCACAATTTCTTTTGGGTCGTTGATGCGCTTGTAGCTCATATCTGTTATGTGCAGCAAGCCGTCCACTCCGCCGAGGTCTATAAACGCACCGAATTCGGTGATATTTTTGACAATACCTTTGCGAACCTGGTTCTTTTCCAATGTATCCAAAACATTGCCTCTTTGCTTGTTGCGCTCATCTTCGAGCACAACGCGGCGGCTGACGACAATGTTTCTGCGGTCTTTGTTGATTTTTATAATCTTCAAATCAAATTCCTGGCCTATCATAACATTGATATCTGGTATTTGGCGAAGGTCAATTTGCGAACCGGGCAAAAATGCCGGTATGCCGAATAGGTCAACTTCCACGCCACCCTTTATGCGGCGAGAAAGGCTTCCGCGTACGATATCGCCTCTTTCATAAGATTCGTAAACTTGTTTCCAAATTCTCAAAAAATCCGCTTTTTGCTTGGAGAGAACCAAGCGACCATCGTTATTTTCAAATTTGTCTATATATACTTCGATTTTTGAGCCTACGTATATAGCTTCCCCTTCTTTGAACTCTTCGCGAGGGATTATGCCTTCGGATTTGCCTTTGATATCAACAAAGACTTCCTGGTCATTGACTTGGCGAATTATACCCTCTACAACAACTTCTTCTTTGAAGTCTTTAAGGGTTTGATTGTAGGCTTCCATTGACTCTTGCGAAGTTATTGTGCCTTTGCTTGTCTGCTCAGCACTCAAAATTTCGTTTAAGTCCTCTTGAGAACCTGTTTTTAGTTTTAGATTGGACATTGTAACCTTGGGGTTGTGTTCAGTGAATTGCAGCGCGCCACCTCGCCAACGCTCTGTAAAACCCTCTGAACCTGTTGCTGTATTGTTAAATGCGAGGTGTCTATTTCAATTGCATCTTTTGCGCGGATAAGGGGAGCTATATTCCTTTTTGAATCTGCCTCGTCCCTTTCCCTTAAATTTTTTTCCACCGATTCCAGAGTCTCGCCATCTGCCTTGCCTGCGTTTTGCAACTCCAAAAGCCGCCTGGCTGCCCTAGTTTTATAATCTGCCGTCAAAAAGAATTTGTGCTTTGCGTTTGGGAACACAACCGTTCCAATATCGCGGCCATCCAGCACGCACGGCTGTTTTGAACCTATTTCCCTTTGCTGCGCGGTCAAAGTCTCTCTAATATTAGGCATTGCGCTATATTTGCTGACCACCGCGCTTATTTTAGGTTCCCTGATTTCGCTTTCCCTATTAACGCCATTTATCAAAATTTGGTTATTGTTATCAAAAGCCATGTTTAATTGGGAATATTCTCCATTCTCAATTCTCAACTCTCCACTTTCTACCAAGTAAGCCACCGCCCTATACATAGCTCCTGTGTCTAAGTAAGTCCAACCGAGTTCCTTAGCCACCATTTTTGCTGTAGTGCTCTTTCCAGTTCCGCTAGGACCATCTATTGCTATAACATCTGTTTTCTTATCGCTCGCCATAAGCTGGGAAAAGAAATATAGTAAAATAATAGCGGTTTGTCAACGTTTTTGGGGATACTTGACGTTTTTCGCATTTATTTCAGCAATATCTTTGGGCTTGCCATTCTAAGTGCGGCGTCCCATTCCTGTTTTATTTTTTCGTATTCGCTCGGCTCTGCAAAAATAGCATCTGTTCGCCATTCTAATCTCAAATCACAGACATTTGACGAGCATTTGCCGTTATTTAAAACCCTCATTTCTACAAAAGTATTCTTTGGGCGTTCTTTTTCCACGAGTAAAGAAACCGTGCCTTTTGCCGCACCCACGGAAAGTGAATAGTTGAATTTTGTTTCGTGCGGTATGCGGATAGGGTGGCGGCGTTCCTTCACAGCGGGCAGCCTCATCAAAGACCGCTCCCAAAGAACGGGGTAAGGGCTGAACTGCGGTGAATTATACACTATCAGCAACTCCAACGGCTTTGAAAAATCCCCGACATTTTGTGGCTTCAAAAATACAAGCTCCGCGGATTCCAAACTCTGCGAAATCCACTTTGCAAAATAATCGTGCTGCTCCTTTGAATCTCTCTGCAAAAGTTCATTCCTTATTGCGCTCGCAAATTTACCCGTAAAAACAAGGCTGTCCCTAAAATGCCCAATGCCCTTTTCATCTATACGCAAGCGATGGAATAAAGTAGCTTCGTGTTCTTGATTTATCTCCAAAATAGGCGTCACGGTTGAATAACTGGAATCCCCTTTTATCACAAGTGCAACCCTGCCTTCCAAATTGAGAGGAACGGGGCGGCGACTGCTCACCTTGTCACTTGGGTCTATCCAAAGTTCAGGATTGTCTTTTGTTGCAGGTATATACAAAATCTCGTGGTTGAATTGCTGAATTGAGGAAATAGCCTCGCTCCCAACTTCATCTAAATTTATCAAAGCCAAATGGCTCTTTACCCCTATGGTTGATAGCATTTCTTGAAGCAACAAACTTTGGTCTTTGCAGTCGCCTTGTTTTTCTTGAAGGGTTGCAAGGGCAGGTTTTGGGATTAACGAATGTCCGCCAAAACCCCTAGGTGTATATTTTATGTTTCTACGCACCCAATCGGAAAGAGCGTAAATCGCTTCGAGCCTCTTTTTTGTGCCAGCCGCTTCAAAAGCCTGTTCACGCACGGGAATGGAATTTTTATACTGATGGCGAATTAAATTGTGGTATCTATCCCCTTCCTCGTTCCAATAAAATTTTGCGGCTACCACCACTCCACTCCCAAAATCTTTATAGGTGGGCATATATGGTTCCTTATGTATTATAACCGGATTATTGAGTGCCCATTCTATTCCGTTTGGAAGCCCTGTACGCACCGCTTCGCCGTATTCGTCATATATTATTTTTGTTGTATCCGCATAAACCTTAAACACGCTTCTCCCAACGGGATATTCGCGGCTGAATTTGTAATGCGTGTAGGGAATAGAACCGTCTGCTTTTATAGCTGTGCGGCTCGCCATATAATAAATGAAATCACCGACTGAAAGCTGCAAAGGCAAATGCACGGTTTGTTTTTCGTTTGAGTGTGCGCTTGCGGTAGCGTAAGTGATGTAGCCAGTTTTTGGGTTCCAAGAATATTTTAGTTTAAAAGATGAATCGTAAACGTCCAATGTATTTATGTAAACTCTGTCCAAGCCCGGCAAAAAGTCCGTTGTTATCTCGCTGAACAATTGAACGCCGCTCAAATTTAGCACTTGCAATAATCTCTGCTCTGTGCTAACCCAGGGTTGGTTTGGAGTTACCTTCACGGTTTCTTGCAAATAATGAGCGACAATAGGATAATCATCTTCTTTGCTGAGCGAATCCAAAACGAGTTTTTTAATGTTCGTGAGTTTTGCCTCCGCAGGTTCTATCGCCTTTTGAATTGCTTTCATATCCGCTTTGCCTAAAAACGATTTTGAGGCGGAGAGATAGCTCTTTGCGTCTTCGCTTTCGCTGTTTATCGCGAGTGCTTGGTTCAAGGCTTGCTCCGCTCCCTTGTAATTCCTCAGGTAGAAAAGGCTTTTCCCTTTTGCCAAGAGCAACTCCATATTTTTCTTGTCGTTTATCAACGCTTCTTCGCTGACGGAAAGTGCTTCTTCATAGCGGTTTAAAAACAGCAGGGCTTCCACGCAGTTCAAAGCCAATTTTGAGCTTATGCCAAATTCCTTTTTAGCATCCAATAATAAATCTGCCGCCTCGTTGTAGCGGTTTAGCCCCATGAGGGTTCTGGCGTAATAAATTGCGAGCCGTTCCGTGGGTCGTTTTTCGTAAAGTGCTTGCGCAATTTCCAGAGATGCCGCTCTTTGCCCAAGCCCCCATAGAGCATCGCTCAAATTCACGGTAGCCTCTTCATCAAGCGGCATTTTTTCCAAAGCGAGTTCTGCGTAGTCCTTTGTTTTTTTATAATTGCCAAGCGATTTGTGCAACGCGCTTAGAA
The DNA here is from genome assembly GCA_031281265.1 of Candidatus Fibrimonadaceae bacterium. Classification (GTDB taxonomy): domain Bacteria; phylum Fibrobacterota; class Fibrobacteria; order Fibrobacterales; family Fibrobacteraceae; genus Fibrimonas. Next base: position 4,832 of record JAITFO010000097.1, on the reverse strand, counting down.
TGTGCAGCAATTTTCCGCTTTGCCTAACTAAATTCATCTGCGATTCAAAATGCGAAATCCCAGGGCCGTATAAATTCCTAAGCTGATAAACAAAACCGCAGTTCATCAAATAAATAGTATCGCTCATATCCATTGAATTGGCTCGCTCAAAATAGCTAAGTGCTTCTATGGGCTTTTCTTCCACCAACCGCAAAAGCCCTATTAAATTCACAAGCCTCGCACTGAATTTAGGTTTTGCGTTTTTATCAAAGGATTTTTCCAGTTTAAGCCCGTTTACCGCACGTTCCATTTCATTTTTGTATTTGCTGTATAAAATTCCCTGAGTCCAGGATATAGCCATCACTGCACGTCCGTCTCCAAAAAAGAATTTCCCTTTGTAGTTAAAATCAATACCATTTGCCACAAATACAATATCAAAGTTCCAAACAACATTTCCATCGCTGGTACTTTTTTTAATGTTGGCTTTTTCCGTGTCGGAAATGCCGTGACGCATCAGCATTGCCTTGAACACATCTTCCGTGTTCAAAAAATTCATATCTATCATAGCACCATAGATGAAGAACCCCAAATCCTCGCTAACATTTACAAGCACTAAATCCGCATCGGAATTTATTTCGGCAATGCTCTCCCACTTATGCCAGAGCGTATCTTTAACGCTCCATTTTACGCCCAGAGGATTAGAGGTAAACTCGGTTATCCTTCCTTTGCCTATCTTTGTCTCTACGGAATCTGAGCCAAGCCCCCAGGAAGCGTCTTGCTCGCTGCTTTCGCCTGCCAATTCCACAGGCCCAAAATTGCTTTCATCGGATCTTTCTGCGCCGTGAAGCGAATCTCTCTTCGCCTGATTTGAAGCACAAGATAATAGAGCTATGGCGGCTACCACAGCAAAAAACAAAACCTTATGCTTCTTCATTCTCCAAGTTGTCCAATAGATCTGCTTGAGTTCTCATCAAATTGCGAAGTTTTGAAAAATAGCTGGTTTTAGTCTGTTTTAAACGGTCAATTTCAGTACGCAGGTCGGTTGCTCGGCTTCTTATAGCGTCAACCTCTTTTTCGGCTTTTGCCTTTGCCTCTGCAATTATCAACTCGGCTTCTTTAGTTGCTTGTGTTCTCTTTTCTTCTATAACTTTTTGCATTGTGACCACAGCATCGCCTATGGTCTTTTCTATCCTGCGGTAATCCTCAACGGTTTTTTTATCGTTGTTTATGGTTTTTAGCAAGTCCGCTCTTTCGGCTAAAATCTGTTCAAAAGAAGTCGCAACTTGATTTAAAAAAGCCTGAACTTCGTCAACGTCTACGCCACCCAGCTTTTTTACGCTGAATTTTTGATTGCGAATATCTAAAGGTGTAAGATCCATAGGGGGAATATAGAAAAAACAAAAAAACGTCAACACTTGTTTGCAAAATGGACCAGAATTAACAAAATTTGCAGAATTTACAAAATAATATATTATATTTCTATAGTGAAACTTTAAAAAAGGATTATTTATGAAAGCAAAAAAAGGAAAGAGACCTATGCCGCCGACAGATGGAAGCATAAAGTTGTCAAAATTTGCTTTGTGGTGTTTGAAGCACCCAAACGGATTGAAAGGAGCAAAAATACTAGATATGCGAGCGGTAATGAAATAATATGCGTTATCTCATAGATACGAATATACTACTTTTTATTATTAACGAAGAGGATCGCCTTTCCAAAGAGGTTTTCGAATTGCTTTGGGACAGTTCAAATACAATAAATATCAGTTCAAGGAGCATAGAAGAAATTGTCCATTTGCTTAGAATTGGTAAAGTTAAATTTCCGCGATGGAAAGAAACTAAGGATATTTTTAATCATATAGACGAAATGGGGTTTTCGGTTGACTATTTCAAGAAGGAACATATATTAACGCTAGGTAAATTAGTTCCTATCCACGACCATAAAGACCCTGTTGATCACGCTATTATGGCACACGCTATTACCAACAAAACAACTCTCATTAGCTCGGACAGCAAAATGCGTTTTTATGGGAATCAGGGGTTGAATTTCGTTTGGAATAGGGTTTAGACACCCACCCGCTACTTACCTATTTGTCTGAACCCCGATTCCCCCGATTTTTGGGATTTTCCCGATTTCAAATTTATGTTTCGCAATGTGGCACAACAACCAGATGCGTTAAAAAACAACCCGTTCCGTTTTGTAGGGGCAGGGTTCGCCTGCCCCAAATGTGAAATGATATGCCTTTTGTTTGAACCACACGCCCAATTATTACAAAAAATGCGAAAAACGTCAACACCTGTTTGCAAAATGCACAGATTTGAAACTTTTTCGGCTTGACAAGCGTCTAATAGGCAATAAACCTTTAGATGGAGATAAAAATGACAGAAATTCAAACCAATCGCAATCACAAGGCTAGCGTTTTCTCGTTGCTATTCGGCGAGCCTCCTGCCGCACTGGAACTCTACAATGCCGTGACGGGGCAAAACTACCCGCCAGACACAAAAATAGAAATAGTGACTCTTTCAAATGCCCGATTCAAAGGACAATTGAACGATGTAGCTTTCGTGGTGGACGACAGGCTTGTAGTGTTGATTGAGCATCAATCAACCATAAACAACAACATACCGCTCAGGATGCTTATGTATTTGGGAAGGGAGTACGAGCGAATAACAAAAGGCAAAGATTTGTACAGAGAGAAGTTGATAAAAATTCCTACACCTGAATTCATAGTTTTGTACAACGGCAAGGACGAATTTCCCGATTTCAAAGAGCTTAGACTTTCCGATTCTTTTAAATCCAAGGGCAAGGACAATCTTGAACTTGTCGCAAACGTTTACAACATAAACAAGGGGCGTAATGCTGAGATAGCGAGTAAAAGTCCTGTTTTGAACGGCTACAACGAGTTTATAGCGGAAGTGAACAGAAATCGCGAGACTATGGAACTGGCAGAAGCCATAGTAGCAGCAATAAAGAGTTGCGTGGAACGCAATATTTTAGTATATTTCTTAGAGAAGTACGCTTCGGAGGTTTTGAATATGCTTTTTACGGAATGGAATTTGGACGATGCCATTGCAGTTGCGAGAGAAGAGGCTCATGAGGATGGTCGCGAGGAAAGAGACAACGAAATTCTGGACCTTATAGAGAAGGGTTATACTACAGCCGATATTAAAAACCACCTCAGCAAACAAACCCGCTCTTTTGTCTGAACCAGGATTCACAGAATTATCAGAATTTCCAGAATAACAAATCTTTGACACAATGGAATATATGGAGCCGCCGCGAGGCAGCTTGGGTGGAATTTTTTAATCGTAGATTTGTGTTACTTCCCAAAAACCATTTGTCATAGCTTCATCAACAATATTATTGCATTTTGGACATCTCGCTGATTCTTTTTCTTTTCCACCAGTAATACTCATTTCATTTTCAGAAATGCGAAGTCTCGTATGGCATTTTTTGCAAGTTGTTTCAGAAAATAAAGGCATCTTCCAACTCCTTTCCCCATTTGTTTATTTACTCCGCCAAACCCTTAGGGAAAACACAAGGTTTGGCAAAGCTCGCACCGCTATTGGTGCAAATTCTTAATGTATTAAGTCAAACGAAATTTTAGCCGTGGTGTTGCCATTTTTTATGGAATTCCATTTCCATTTAGATACTTGTTCTTTTATGGCTTTGTCAAATTCGGAATAGCCTGTTGTACTTGACACAATGCCAATGGCGGTAATATCGCCACTAGGAGCAATGGTAAGGTTCAAAGTAATTCTTCCACCAAAGCCAGGTTTATTCTTCAAATACCTATCATAAATGCTCTTTAAATCATTTACACGCTGGTTCACAACAGCCATAATCTCAGCATCTGAACGCCAACCAGAAAACTCATGAATGCTATGACGGACGTGGCTGCCACCCATCAAACCGCCGAGCATACCGTTTAGACCGCCGGAACCGCCTTCCGCGTAGCCAGCGTTAAAGCCACCTGCGGTCTGTACTCTGGTCTGTGGTTTCTTACTTGCTTCTGCCGAAGCCTTCCACTGCTTCACTTCTTTTGCTCTATCTTCTTTCTGTCTATTTGTCAAGGAAGGCTCTTCAAAAAATAGGCAAGCTTTGCTAAGTGGCTCTACCGCAAATGTAATATAACCATCCACATAGTTAATCTTCGCAACAAACGAATTCTCTGCTGAACAATCGCCAATTTTCCTTACGGTTTTTGCCTTAATATATGCCGTGCTATCTCCTCCCTTGCCCGGTCTTTTGCCGCATTCATAGGAAAAATCGCCATTCTTAAAAGAATTTGTCGGCTGGTTATAACTTGCCTTTGGAGGCAGAAACTTTATATCTTTGCAATCTCCAATTTGACCATTTGTCTTCATATAATTCATTTGTTTTTTGCCCCACTCATTAAAAGTAGTTCCCATATCTTTAACCGCTGCTTCGTCTTCTTTCTTTTTCAAAAAATCATAAGTTTTTTTTACGATTACTAGGCATGAAAAAAGTTCGCCAGCAGAACAAGCAGCAAGCGTAGCAGTGATTTGAGCATTAACGGAATTTACCGACATTAAAACAGCGAAAATTATCGCCAATGAAAGAAAACGGTTGGTTTTCATAATGAACTCCTTTTTTGAGGGTTGAATTTTGAAATCGGGAGAATCCTCGAATCGGGTGAATCGGGGTTCTGACAAAAGGGGGTGGCATTTTCGCAAGAAAATGACGGGGTATCCGCCACCGCAGGTGGCGAAGGTGTAAGTTCGGTTAAGCGATGGGGGGGGGGGGGGGGGGGTCAAAGCGTTAAAACCGAAAAGGTTAATTGAGAGTGGTGAATTGAGAGTATTCTGATATATATTATTTGCAAAAAATAAAT
>JAITFO010000032.1 GCA_031281265.1 Candidatus Fibrimonadaceae bacterium | reverse complement strand
AAATTTCCAGCGAAAAACATATATTGCCTATTGGATTCGGCGCAATGCTGGTAGAGAGTTTTTTGGCGGTCATAGCTCTAATAACCGTTGGAGCCATAACCGTGGGCGGTAAACTCCCGAATGGCATTGAGACTCCTCCGCAGGTTTTTGCCTCCGCAGTGGCAGGTTTTTTGGTGAAGACTGGGTTGCCAGAAAATATCGTCTTCACATTAATCACGCTTTCTATAAGTGCATTTGCCCTTACTTCTTTAGACTCGGTAGCCAGAGTGGGCAGGATTGCTTTTCAGGAACTTTTTACCGAAGCTCAAAATGAAGGAAAGAAAGAATCGCGTGTAGAGAAATTTTTATGCAATAAATACGTGGCGACTATCTGTACGCTTTTAGTTGGCTATCTTCTTGCCATTCTAGGCTACGCTGCCATCTGGCCCCTCTTTGGTTCTGCCAACCAGCTTCTCGCTGCTTTAGCTCTTATTTCCTGCTCGGTATTTCTCAAAAAAACAAAACGCCAAGGAGCTATGCTTTACGCTCCTATGTTCATTATGCTTGCTGTAACCTTTACGGCTCTCTCTTTTACCATTCATTCAAAGGGAGGCAAGCTCTTTGACGGCACATTCAGCTTTGAGCAGGATTTTTTGCAGCTTATCTTTGCTTTGTTGCTTCTTTGCCTCGGCACTGTGGTTGCGGTTCAGGGAGTTAACAAATTGAGAGAAGTGTAGAAATATCAACTCTATTCATTGTGGGATTTTACTATATTTATGTTAGCCAAAAGTGCCGTTTTTCAGCACTTTTAGCTAACAAAAACGGAGTGCAAATGTCCCCTATGGGTGACACCCTAATCAGGCTTTGCCAAGCGTTTCAACGATTCAATGACCATTTCCCAAGTCACATTTGCGGCATAGTCGTATTTTTTTTGATAGCGTTGCCACAAATCAATCATAATTGTACTTTCTGCTATTGCTTGAATAGTTTCATCAGCAAAGTCCATCTGTTTAACCGTGCCACGTTTTTCTGCTGTATTCTTTAATGCAATCTTAAAATTGCCATAGTCAAACTTCTGTGTCAAAGTCAATATGTAAATGTCATAAAAATCTCTCATTCGTGTATTTGCTACACCTCTTGCTATCACAGTTTCAAACTTTTCGGCAAGTATGGTTTCCAAATTATATGCCATTATCCCGATTGCTCTATCTTGAAACATCAGCCTGAAACTGTATTCAATTTCCTTTGGAATTATGGAAGCTCCAGTGGTCAAATCCATTTTAAGCATTTGACGTGTTTGGTCAAGAACAGCTTCAATAGATATGCGATAACCAGGATAATCGGCTTCCTCTCGAATTTCCTCAATATTTTTCAGGGTAAACTCAATATTGTCGTCAATAGGCAAGCTCAAAATCTTGCTCACAATTGAGGTAATTTCTGTTTCGTTAAAAGTTTGTCCCTTAATGTTTGCATCTATATCCATTGTTGAACGCGAATCTATGCCCACAATCGCTGAAATTAACATACCACCTTTGAGTATAAAGTTGTTTTTGTACTCCGAAATGGATATCCGCTCCAAAAGGCGTTCTTGCATAAAGTTTCGTAAAATTATCCCAGCTTCCACATTTTTCTTCGCAGACAAATTGCGAATCAAGGCATTTAGTTGCATGGAAGTTTTCATAAAAGTACCTCCATATAGCTTCTTAGTGTCTTTGTAATTCGAAACGATTTTGCGTATTTCATAAGAAGATTGATGTTCTTGTCCTTTCGCTTTACATAACGCTTGATGGCATCAGTTACTATGGCAATATCCATCCTGCCTCTGCTTCTTATGCAATCGCAGATTGTGCGCTCCAAACAGTAAGTCCTCACATTGTGCCCGAAAGCGGTTTTCATCTGAACAGTTCCTAATTCATAAAACTCCTGCTTGACCGTAAACACATTGATGCTCTCTGAAACAAGCGCAGAAGTATTGTACCCCTGTGGCACAGTAACCGAATAGCTAAGAGGATCACGGTCTGTTAGATCGTGAAAAAAAAGAGCCGTTTCATGTGAAAATATAATTTTAGGCTTTCGTAATTGCTCCACGTACATCTTGTCTGGCAAAGCATCGGGTGAAATGTATATCCCTACCGCTACACGCTCCAAGCATCCAGCATTTGCAAGCAGCCTAAGCCGCTCGCGAGAAATACCGACTTCTGCCGCCTGCTTATTGGTAACGGTTTCACCTTTATAATCTAACAACTCTTGCAACTTGACAGGAATCATAACACACCTCACTTCATGGCTTGTTTTGACATTTATGCTATAAATATAGATAATTTTAGCATAAGCGTCAAGACTAATTTTACGCCCCGTGTGGTGCGAGAAGCAAATCTTCTAATTCTTCAAGTTCATCCATGCTGGAGAGAATCTCCTCAGCCTCTTTGCTTTTAGCCGCTTCAAGGACTTCCGGTGTTTTGAGGTCTTCTGGCACGTAGTTGAGCGTACCGCTACTCTGCTTAACCGCTTCAAGGCAGAGCTGCGCAACCATTAGGGCTTCTGGCACGTATTCAAGTGCCCAGCCATTCTCCTTAACCGCTTCAAGGCAAAGCTCTGGCGTCTTTAGATGTTCTGGCACATAGTGAAGCGCGTGGTAGTCCCCCTGAACCGCTTGAAGGCAAAGTTCCGCTGTCTTCATGTTTTCCGGCACAAATTCAAGCGCGCGACCATTCTCCTTAATCGCTTCAAAACATACTTCCGCTGTTCTGAGGTTCTCAGGCACATTGTCAAGCCTCCAGCCATTTTGCTTAACTGCTTCAAGGCAGAGTTCCGCTGTCCTTAACACTTCTGGCACATATTCAAGCGTAGAGCTGTTCTGCCTAACCGCTTCAAGGCAAAGCTCTTCGGTTTTCAAGGCTTCTGGTACATATTTAAGTGTTTCGCCTCTATGCTTAACCGCTTCAAGGCAAAGCTCTGGTGTCTTTAATGTTTCTGGCACATATTCAAGCAACATGCCATCTTGCTGAACCATCTCATGATAGAATTCGATAGTCTTTATGGATTCCGGCACATATTCAAGAGCACGGTAATCCATGTTAACCACTTTGAGGCACAGCTCGGTATTCTTTAGGGATTCTGGCACATATTCAAGAGCGCGGTAATCCGCATTAACCGCTTCAAGGCATAGCTCGGTGGTCATTATAGATTCAGGCACATATTCAAGCGCACGGTAATCCGCCTTAACCGCCTCAAGACAAAGCTCTGGCGTTTTGAGATTTTCTGGCACATGTTCAAGTGCCCAGCCTGTTTCCTTAACCGCTTCAAGGCAAAGCTCTAGCGTTTTGAGATGTTCTGGCACATAGTGAAGCACCCAGCCTCTGTTCTTAACCGCTTTAAGACAGAGTTCCGCTGTCCTTAGATTCTCTGGCACGTAGTTAAGTGCCCAGCCTATATTCTTAACCGCTTCAAGGCAAAGTTCTATTGTTTTGAATTTTTCTGGCACATAGTTAAGCGTGTAGTTCTTATGCCCCCATCCGAACAAATATTTTGCATAGCCGCTATTTTTAACCGCCTCAAAGCAAAGTTCCTCTGTCTTTAGGTCTTCTGGCACAAATTCAAGAGCATAGCCATTCTGTTTAACCGCTTCAAGGCAAAGCTCTAGTGTCTTTAATGTTTCCGGCACATATTTAAGCGTATAGCCATTCTCCTTAACCGCTTCAAGGCAAAGTTCCTCTGTCTTTATGTCCCCAGGTGCATAATAGAGCGCATAACTCTCAGCCTTAACCGCTTCAAAGCAAAGCTCTAGTGTTTTAAGTTCCTCTGGCACATATTTAAGCGCCTCGCCTCTGTTCTTAACCGCTTCAAGGCAAAGCTCTGGCGTTTTAAGTTCCTCTGGCACCGCTTCAAGCGCATAGCTGTTATTCCTAATCGCCTCAAGGCATAGCTCAGGGGTCTTTAAGACTTCTGGCACATATTTAAGCGCATTGCCGTTCTTCTTAATTGCCATATGGCAGAGCTGCACGGTCTTTAAGGCTTCTGGTATATATTTAAACACGCTAAAGTCAACGCCCAGCAAATCGCTAATACTACCGCTCCTAACCGCTTCATGGCAAAGCTGCGCGGTCTTCAAGGCTTCTGGCACATATTCAAGTGCATCGCCGCTATTCTGAACCGCCTCAAAACAGATGTCCGCTGTCTTAAAGGCTTCCGGTACATACCTAAGAATACTGCCATTCTGCTTAACCGCTTCAAGACAAAGTTCAGCTGGTCTAAATTTTTCCGGTGCATCTGTGAGCCGGCGTATAAACAGCACAGCTTGATGTATATAGTTCTTTATCCAATAACTCGCATAGGAGATAAATTTAACATCCTCGCTTTCGCAGTCAAATCTATCTATGGCTTCAATTAAACCCTTTATCCCCACCTCCGCAAGGAATGGTATATATATTTCGTCTTCATATTGCAATGCTTTTCTCAATATAAAACGCATATTTGCGTCCACAAGTTTTCTCCGCGCTGCCGGGTCATCTTTATTTTGCAATAAATTGAGTTCCTCTTCCTTTGTCAATGCCGTTAAGTTTTTATATCGCTTTGCCACTCTAGAAAAGAAACGCGTATTTGCGTCCATAAGTTTTTTTCGTGCTGCTGGGTCATTTTTATTTTTCAATAGATGAAGCTCATCCTCTAGAGTCAAGTCGAGGAGTTTCATTTTTTTCATCTTTTCGGCTGTGCTAATCATCTTTTCCAACAAATGTAGTAAAATCTTTTACTTCCCTAAATTCTTTATATACAGATGCAAAACGCACATAAGCCACAGGGTCTATCTTGGATAGCTCTTTCATAACCAAATCGCCCACAACGGCATAAGAAACTTCCGTTTGCTTTAGCTGTGCAAGCTCGTTTTCAACTAAAGCTACCATATCGTCTATTTTTTCGTTGCTAACGGGACGTTTGGCACAGGCTTTTCTTATGCCGGAAATCAGCTTTTCCCGTCCAAAAGGTTCACGCCTGCCATCTCGCTTGACAACCGTTACGGAAACTTTTTCCACATATTCATAAGTTGTAAAACGGGTGGCACAATCAAGGCATTCCCTGCGCCTCCGTATGGAATCACCGCTGGCGCGAGTTTCTATAACCTTATCGTTATCTGCCTTGCAGTGCGGACATATCATGTAGAGAATATAGAAAATGGCCAGTTTGCCAATCAATACGCCTTATACAAGGTAATCCCAACCTTAGCCATGTTATCGCTTGCTTCGTTGTAAGATTTTAAAATGGAATTCCATTCCTTAATGCTCATCTTTATCTTTTTTTCAAGAACATCTTGCCTATAAGCTGCTGCGCGTCCCAACATCTCCGCAACTTTAAGTAGCCAGTCCAAATAATCCGGCAGCAATTTTAAAAAGAGCAAATCCGCTTCGGGAGCACTGCCCCGCTCTTTTGATAAAAATTCCTTTTGCTCCTTGCACGTCAATTGCAATTTGTCCATCATTCTTGTTATACGAATCCAATCCACTTGCGGAGCTATCAAACTTATAGGCCACATTTTTTTTATGGAAAATTTAAACATGGAATCATGCGCGGCACGTTGCAGCTTCACCATTTCTCGCAAATTAGCGAGCATCGTTTCTTTTAAAGATGGCATAATGAAAAATCTAGAAAAACTCGCTAGTCCTTCAAACAACGAACGCTCAGCAAGTCGCTGATATCAAATTTTCCACCAGATTGGACATTCTCGGCTCTGTGTGTCATAGCCATATAGCAAACGATATTTTCAACACCATCAAGGCTCTCAAAATCATAGCAAATGTCATCAATCCACCATAAGCCCCACTCTCCGACTGCGTGGAATTCGCCCTTCTCAGCCCAATACAAGCCTCCCGGCAGAGCAGAAAATCCGTAAACATCCTTGCCGTTGCCAGCTTCGTTCCATCCGTCTTTCGCCTTCAATTTGCTCCCTGCCGTTAAATAATCGCCACGAATTACTGACGATTTTATTTTAGGTCCAGTCGTGGATTCCGCTGATCTCTCGTAAGTTCCCTCCGCATCGCCTATAACCTCCATAAGGTGTGCCAGCTCCTTATGGCTTGGCAAATGCCAACCTTTGGGGCAAGCCTTTCTAGCCGTTTCCCAATCATATAATCTCCCGTACATTATGCAGTTATCAGGTTTGTTGTCGTAACATTTACTGTTGCTTGCGTTATAGTTGAGGTTTTCTGCCATCCAAATATGCTTGCCTATTTTGGCAGTTTTATATTTTTTGCCATCGCGACTATCTACCGAGTGTGTAGCCGTTTTATCGTGCTGCCCATAGGCAGCAAAAGCGAGCAACAGTAAAATAACATAAGGCATAGACGGGGAATTTAGAAATATTTAAATATCTATATTTATACAATAAACTCTTTTACGGGAACCTGATATGGAAAAGGATATGGAAAACAATATGGATAGGCGGAGTTTTTTAAAGAATCTAGCGGTAGCGGGCGCTGCTCTCGCTTTTGCCAAACCCACAGCAAATGCCCAAACGGAAAAAGCCGTGGACTTGGTAGCCGTAATGGGAGGCGAACCCGACGCCATGTTCAAAAAAGCCATTGCCGAGATGGGTGGAATGGGCAAGTTTGTGAAGAAAGGGCACAAAGTAGTTGTGAAGCCAAATATAGGGTGGGATAAAGCACCGGAATATGCGGCAAATACAAATCCTATATTGGTAAAGGAAATTATCCGCCAGTGTTTTGAAGCGGGCGCAAAGGAAGTTGCGGTTTTTGACAACACTTGCGATAACTGGAAAAAAGCATACGAAAACAGCGGCATTGAAGCTGCGGCAAAAGCCGCTGGCGCAAAAGTGCTGCCCGCAGACGAAGAATCTTATTACAGCAAAATTTCCCTGCCAAAAGCCAAAAAACTGAGCGATATGAAAGTGCATAAAGCCATTTTGGATTGCGATGTATGGATAAATGTTCCCATATTAAAGCAGCACGGCGGTGCGAACATGAGCATTGCTATGAAAAATTTAATGGGGATAATCTGGAACAGAAGGCTTTTTCACATCTCCAACCTACAGCAATGTATAGCGGATGTATGCACGCTGGAAAAGAAACCCATACTCAATGTGGTAGATGCTTATAGAGTTCTAAAATCAAACGGGCCGCGTGGCAAATCGGTTGAAGACGCGGTTCTCTCCAAAGCCCTATTCGTATCGCAAGATATGGTAGCTGTGGACACGGCAGCCGCAAAGTTTTTCAATCAGATAAAGGACATGCCTTTGAGCGACGTGCAGCATATTTCGCACGGTCAAACGCTCGGATTAGGGACTATGGATATAGATAATTTGAACGTAAGGCGAATTAAAATGTAGCTAAAGGATTAATTTCCAAAAATTCTTAACCCTCTCTAAATTTTTCTTATCAAACACCAGATGCTCAACATCCTTGGTTTTGCTTTCAAGGTCCGTATATTTCAAGGCCTCTGTTATTTTGGCGTGCAACTCAGCTTTATTCGACACTCCAACCCTATGCTTCAAAAAAACATAATCCGGTTTAGCGAATTTCTTTAAAAACAAACCATCGTAAAAATCTCTTCCATTTTGCCTTAAAATGAGAGCAGCAAGTTTCATTGAAAATAAAGTGGAAATACTCGGCATTGGGAATAGAAAGGAAAAACCGCAACCGTTTATTGTCTCAAAACCGCTATCATATCCCAAATCTTGTTTATATTTAAACCCCTTTTCCTCTATTTTGGTTTTAATTGTAGAGCCTTGCATCAATTTACTCTGAATCACACCTATGGAGCTAAAAAATCTCTTTTCATCAAAAACAGAAAACTTTATGTTGAAAAGAAATTTTGGAAAATAAAGATATCTTTTAAGGAGAACATGGTTTGAATTTTCCTTGTATTTGGACTCAACTTTAACCCCAGCTTTTTCTAAAAAAGAAATTACGGAATCTGTCATTTTTATAAAATCATCTTCTGAACAATCTATGTAATTAAAAAATAAATCTCTGGTAAACCTGTCTAGTCCGTATTTAAAACGAAGCGCAGGCCCACCGACAAGTATAATTCTGTTTATAAATGGACGTGTGGATAAAAAATCCAAAATCATAAATTGTAAATATTCTCTCAACATCTGTTTCTTTAATGGCCCCGTTTTTTCCATATCGGGAAAGTAGCTGTAAATCTGTTCCAAAGAAATCATATACCCTCCAAAAAAGTCTTCTTCAGCAAATCAACTCTTTCTAAAATAACTCGTTTTTTAAACTTCTTTGCAAAAGCGGTTAATTTCTTCCAATCCAAGCGCAAATTTTGTATTTCTTTTTTTAAGTTACAAGATGGATAGAGATACAGTAAATCCAAAATGGCTTTTTCTGGGCTTGCCATAAAAAATGTGAAGCCATTTTTTTCAATTGCATTGTAACCAAACATCAAACTGGGCTTTATTTTTTTATAAGAAAAAGTGCCCAAGTTATTTTTATAAGTTGAAGTTTTCAACGAAGACACCGATGTAATATCGTTTGCCGTTTCTGGAATAATTCCGTGAAAAGCAAGTGCCGTGCGTAAACTTATATAAGACGGTTTGTATATTTTGCCTGCCGCATAATAGGCAAAACCTTTGCTACCAGCTATATCTGCAAAAGCGTAATAGCCATTTTTGAGTTTAACGAGCAAATCCTGCTTTTCCCACCGCCCAAAATTATTTTTGTCAAAAACCAGCTTAGTAGCCCTAACCTGCGAAACGGAGACTATTCCAAACTGCTTAAAAACTCTCTCAAAAGAACGATAATTCACATTCTAATTCCTTTTTTATGGAAATATACATAAAAATAGAATTATTTTACGTTTTTAACGATTAATTTTGCATTTTTTCCAAAAAACTTACTGTTTTTTAAAAAACATCATATATTATATATATCAACATTGTAAACTGGAGGATACCATGTCCGCTCAAAAATCCAAAAAAGGTCTCGTATGTTTCCTTTTCTTCTCAATTTTTTTGGTTTTAGCGAACTGCTCATCGGATTCAAATGATCCAACGCCTCCAGTGCTTGGTGGGCAACAAAATATGAATTCAAGTTCCAGCAATAACTCTGGAACTCCAAGTTCCAGTAGTCTCCCTTCACAAATTTCAAGCAGTTCCGAAGCAGTAAGTTCAAGTAGTTCCGAGATAGCAAGTTCAAGCAGCCAAGCATCTACACCTATTACCACGCGTTCTTGGACTAATGTCGATTACGCGTCCACCGCTCCAGCTGCGAACAAGCACAACCGCCAAAGATTAGACCTTAAATTGCCGAGTTCGGGGGACGGGCCTTTCCCGTTGATATTGTATGTCCACGGCGGGGGGTTTACCAGCGGGGACTGGGAGTTAAGCAAAAACAACAACGGGCTTATTTCAAGCGCAAACACTCCAGAGAAGGGTTATGCCGTTGCCAGCGCCGGATATCTCTTATACGGTAACAATCCCCAAAAACCGTCTTTCCCGCAAATGGTGGAGGATATTTTGGCGGCTATACGCCATTTAAGAGCCAACGCAGAAACGTACCATCTTGACCCAAATAAGTTCGTCATAGCGGGTTTCTCGGCGGGAGGCTACCTGACTAATATAGTTTGCGCCCTTTCTGGCACAACCCACACTTATGATGTAACCACGCTCGGCAACGCCGGTGTTTCCAGTGATGTTCAGGCAGCGGCAAGTTCATCGGGGCTTACGGATTTCTCCAAGTTGGTAGAACAATCTGGAAGTACAATGCACAATACTATGGCTGGCGGACCATTGGGGGGCAACTTAACAGACAATACGGAAAACATGAGAAATAATCTCCAAAAGCAAAATCCGTTGAATTGGGTCTCGGCGAACACACCGCCCCTATATATGCGGCATGGCACTAACGATAATATAGTTCCCTGGCAGCAGTCGGACATATTGTTTGAAAAAATCAAGAGCGTTACGCCAAACGCGGAACCTCTCGGCAAGGTGACATTCAATAAAATAAGCGGCGGAAGTCACGCTGACTTTGCCAGCGGTTCGGACACGCCCGACATATTGGATTTCTTGGATAAAGCTCTTGGGATTCAAAGGTAAACAGTTTCAACTATGGAGTTCAGTATGAAAAAAGTCACAATCGCATTATGCCTCGCAATAACCTTTGCCGTGCCAACGGCGGTACTGGCAGATGAAACAAAAACATCTAGTACAACCTGGACTTACAATAACTACGATTGCGAGCTTTGGAGTCAAGATAATGCAGGTACCACTTCCATGACTACAAATGGAGATAACGGTACCAGTGCTAACGCTAAAGGCGGAACATTCACCGCCCAATGGAGTAGGACAATAAATGTCCTTTTCCGCTGTGGCAGAAAATTTTCCACTACTTCAGGGGGAAACATATCGGGCCGTGACCCTGCCAAACCCGCACTTAATTATGGCAATATAAGCATTGATTTTGCAGCTTCATGGAACTCCACCGACAATGTAAAAATGCTCGGCGTATATGGCTGGGCATTTTTCGCATCGGGAAGCCAACCTTCCAATTTCACCAATCAAATTGAATATTACATTATTCAAGACCGCGGCAGCTATAACTCGGCTACGAGTGGCACTAACTCAACTAAAAAAGGTTCGGCTACCATTGACGGTATTGCTTACGATTTCTATGTATGCGACAGGCTTAATCAACCTATGTTAACTGGCAACGGGAATTTTAAGCAATATTTTAGTGTCCCTCAAAACACAAATAGCCACCGCACCAGCGGTACAATCTCTGTTTCCAAGCACTTTGAGGAATGGGCAAAAGTTGGCATGAAGATGGACGGTAACTTATACGAAGTAGCACTGAAAGTTGAATCTTATACAGGTCAAAACAGTAATGCTAATGGCTCGGCTACGATAACGAAGAATATTTTGACTATCGGCGGAACAGCTACAACTTCCAGCAATTCTGTAGGCGGTGGAACCTCCAGCAGTTCCAGCAAACCTGCAAGCAGTAGTTCAAGCGTTGCAAAAACTCAGGCAACTACCTGCAAAACCCCTTTAATAGAATATCCAACAAGCACCGTTCCCTCAGACCCATACACCGCTTGCTTTAAACACACAAACAACAAATGCTATGTATGCAAAGTGGAAAACGAAGGTGAATTTGAAGGAAATATGAACACTTGCGCTTCGGGCTGGGTGTGGGATGGAACTCAAATAGCATCCAACCTTACAGACGGTTATTGGTATTACGAAGTTCCTTGCCCTGGCTCTAGTACCCAAAGCAGTTCCAGCGCAGTGGATGGCTCTTCTTCTTCCGGCGAAGATACAGAGCCTATTTTGAAAAACCGCATCCCTGTAACTCATTTCTCCCTTCAAACACTCAGCGACAAAACTTTGCGTTTAGAAGCAAATGCCAAAACTGTTGTGGAAATTTTTGACCTTAGAGGAAATAAAGTTACAAGTTTGAATATTTCCGGCTCGCAAACGGTTAAACTATCCCTGCCGAGCGGGGTGTATTTTGCCAAAGTTCATGGAATAAAAAGTGTTAGATTTGTGTTGAAATAAATAGCGAGGTTAAATGAAAACAGTTTTAAGAGTATTGTTCTTGACGGTGGCTATAGTAGCCTCCGTTGCAAATGCTAAACCAACAAGCCCAGAGCCGATGTCTGAAAAGACTGCGTTGCAGTTTTGGGCAGATAATGGCATTAAAATCGGCTGGAATTTGGGCAATACCTTTGATGCAGTCAATAAAGTGAATGCGAACGATAAAAGTACCTGGGTAGCCACAGAAGGTCAATGGAGCTGGGGCGGACCAGGTGCGGCAACGCAAGCACTTTTTAATGGTGTTAAACAATCTGGTTTTGATATAGTCAGAATTCCCGTAACTTGGATAGGACACATCGGAGCCTCCCCTAATTACACCATAACCGAAGCGAGGTTGCAACGTGTATCAGAAGTTGTTGATTATGCTAAAACCGCTGGCATAAAGGCGGTGATTATCAACGTACACCACGACGGGAACTACACAGAGCCGGATAAAGGAACATGGGGCTTTGTGGATCTTAAGGGAGCGGAAAACAATACTTCCAAAAAAAACGAAATACAGACTGAACTTGGCAAAGTTTGGACACAGATAGCCAACTATTTTAAAAATTACGGAGACTATCTGATTTTTGAAACACTGAACGAAGTCCATCAGGGTAATTGGGGATCCGTAGAGAATACGCAAGCCTACCGAAATCAGCAGGATATACTCTTTGACTGGAATAAGGCGGCACTTGATGCGATTCGCGCAACAGGTGGCAATAATGCTACGCGCTTTGTTGCTGTTCCGGGTTTGGGCAGTACAGAACCAGAAACTGTTATTAACGCCCATAGCCGCCAAAAATTGTTGCCAAGTGACGGTACAAATGGCACTGGCAAACTGATAGTTTCTGTTCATTACTACTATCCGTGGCAATATACTGTAGCGGATGTAAACGGCGCGGATTACACAACTGAGTGGAAACAGTCCGAGCGCGGTCGCCCGGCAAGTGATATGGGTTCGCTTAAAAGTACTTTCATAAATAATGGAATTGCAGTTTACGCAGGTGAATGGGGAGCGCCAAACGGGAAACGTTACAATTCGTCAGAAGAAATAAAAGCTACTCATCGCTTGTATATCAAAACCGTGGCAACCAAAGCTGTTGAGAACGGCGTAGTACCTATTTACTGGGACGATGGTGGCAACTTCAAATTGCTTGAACGCTCAAACGGCCAAGCTCAATCAAATTCCTTCTACGCAGAAGTATTATCGGATATTATGAGTGCAAAAGGTGCGTCATCTCCCAGCGTAACGCCGTCTAGCAGTTCTTCTAACCCAAGCAGTTCTAGCAGTTATACCGAAAGCAGCTCAAGCAGCGAAGATGATGATGGAGAGACTCCAATTCTCAATGACCATCCTGCGGATGTTCGCCAGCGAGTAAGTAGCGCATGGGCGTCTCAATTAGCTAGTTACTACTCCCTCAAAGGCGAGCCTCTCGGCAATGCAAAACCTACCAAAGCGGGAATTTACATTGTTAAACAGGGAAATTCAGTTAGAAAAATAGCGGTGAGGTGAGGATTAAGATACAGCAACCGAGCATTGAGACTCCAGAGTCTTTAAATGCTCCTGAGCCATAAAATTTAGAAATTGCGAATTGTTATTTGTTTCTTGAGATTCTCTTAAAGAGGCGATGTATTCAGCCCTGTCTTCTAGAAAAATTTTTGTGGGAACAAGTTTAAAATGGAATTGCAAGAAATTCATCAAAAGCCTTGCGGTTCTGCCATTGCCATCTACCCACGGATGAATAGTTGCTAAATCTAAATGAGCGTTAAATGAAATTTCATATAATTCTTTCAAGTTCTGAAATTTTGCATTTAATTTTCCGTTCAAATTTTCGCAAAGCTCGTCTATTTTTTCTGGTATTTTCAAATAATTCATATAAGATTTTCCACCTATGCCTGCCGTTACTCCGCATAACCTGAAATCACCTTTGCTGCTATCAAAATTACCGCCAAGAGTACTGTTAACTCCACCTGTACTTTTCATAACTAGAGCGTTTATTTTTTTTAAGAAATTCGCAGAAAACAAGATTTTTCCATTTGCTTGTTCCATAGCGAACATATAGGCATTTTTCAAATCCGTATTCATTAAATGATGCTCAATAGGTTTACCCTTTGCGGTTAAACCGCTTTCAAATAGAACTTCTGTTTCTTGCTCCGTTAGAGTGGAGCCTTCTATTGCGGTTGAATGTGTTATTATTGAATAAATGGCAAATTTTTCATAATCCAAATTCTGCTGCAGATGTAAATTTGCAAACTGCTCCGTTTTTTTTTCTATTTCTTGCCAAATTTTTCCCAAATCAATTTGCATTTATGGAAATTTAGAAAAATGCAATTGACCAAACTTTTTGCTCTTTTTACCAAGTTGGTTTTTATGCGGAAAAACACATAATTTTAAAAAAATTGCGAAAATAGTTACTATTATTGTAGTAATAACGCATATTTTAAAGAAATAATGTATATTATGAAGAATAAACCATTAAAGAATTGGAGGACGTTATGTCTATGTCCGCTCAAAAATCCAAAAAAAATCTCACATATCTTGTTTCATTCCTAGTTTTTATCTCAATAATTTGGGTTATAGCGAGTGGGGTGCTACCCCGGGCGTAGCTACCGACATAAATTAAGATGACATAAAAAATATCGCTATTTTTAAAGAAATTTTACCGTTTTCTAATAAAATATATTATTTTATTACACAACACATAAATTGGAGGATACTATGTCCGCTCAAAAAAACAAAAAAGGGTTCACATACCTTGTTTCATTCCTAGTTTTTATATCAATTTTTTTGGTTTTAGCGAACTGCTCATCGGATTCAAATGATCCAGTGCCTCCAGCATCTGGAGGGCAACAAAATGTGAATTCAAGCTCCAGCGATAACTCCGGCTCTGGAATCCCAAGTTCCAATAGCCGCCCTTCACAACCTTCAAGTAGTTCCGAAGTTGTAGAGTCAAGCAGTTCTGAGGTTGCAGAGTCAAGCAGCTCCGTGGTAGCAAGCTCAAGCAGCCAAGTATCTGCGCCTATCACACAAAGGTCTTGGACAAATGTAGATTACGCACCCACAGCTTCGCGCAGGCACACCCGTCAGCGGTACGACATCAAATTGCCGGATGGTAATGGACCTTTCCCGCTATTGATATATGTACACGGCGGAGGATTTAGCGGTGGAGACTGGGAGTTAAGCAAAAACAACAACGGGCTTGTTCAAAGGGCTAACAAAAACGGTTACGCTGTTGCCAGCGTTGGGTACCTCCTTATGGGTCAGAGCGGTTGGACCGGAGGTCAAAGGGCTTTCCCCGAAAATGTTGAAGACGTTTTAGCGGCTATCCGCCATTTAAGAGCCAACGCCGCTACATACCATATCAATCCCGATAAATTCGCCATATCAGGTTTCTCGGCTGGTGCTTACATGACTGCTATAGTCTGCGCACTTTCTAACGCAACAAACCACGGCTATGATATAACCAGCCTTGGCAATGCCGGAGTTTCACACGCGGTTCAGGGGGCGGCAAGTTCGGCGGCACTTACCGATTTCTCGCTCTTGGAAACGCATGAGGCTGCAAATAACTGCACAAACTGTATGCTTGATCACGATGCCTCTCCTGAAGGAGCATTGCTTGGTGGCAACTTGAAAGATAACACAACAACAATGAAGAATAATCTCACAAAGCAGAATCCGTTGACTCACATCTCAGCGAATACTCCGCCCATATATATGATGCATGGCACCAGCGATAATTTTGTTCCCTGGCAGCAGTCGGATATAATGGTGAACAAAATCAATAGTTTTGTTGCGGGCAAAGCGAAATTCAACAAAGTTAGCGGAAGAGGCCACGCGGACTTTGAAGGTGAAGATGCCGCATCAACGGTGGAGATACTTAACTTTTTGAATGACGCACTTGGGGTTCAGAAATAAAAAATGTATATTATAGGAATAACAGTGAGGTAAAATATGAAGAAACGACTTGTAGTTTGCATTTTTCTCATGTCGTTTCAGTTTTTAAACGCAGCGATTATAGAATCTGTTGGCTGGCTGGAAACTTTTTATGTAAAATGGAATAAAGAAGCCTGCGCAGCCAAATACAACGTCTATTACCGTGCAACAGGAGCCTCTGCATGGACTAAAATAGACGACCAGTTAATTCGCGAATACAATGACCATTTCCGTGCCGATGTTTTGGGGCTTAAAGCTGGCACTTACGAGGCACAGGTAAGGCTTGTAAATGGCGGAACCGAAGGGAACTCAATGACCGCTACAGGCATTCAAGTAACCGCGCACGAGCGAACCGGTTTTGCCTTTATGGATGGCGTTGTTCCGGGTGCATACAAAGCAGACGGCACTCTCAAAGACAATGCTCAGGTTCTCTATGTAACAGACCAGAATAAAAACACTATTAGCCTTGCTGTAAAAACGGCAAGTAACGGAAACACAACGGCAAGTACTGGATTGTACAATATTCTGAAAAGTATAGAAAAAGGTTATGAAGACAGACCCTTGGTTTTCCGTTTTATAGGCAAAGTTACCGACACCGGCTTTACGCTTGACGGCGGAGATATTTCAATTAAGGACAACTGCAAGGTAACCGCCAACTGCTATATAACATTTGAAGGCGTAGGCAGTGATGCCACTCTTTATGGCTTGGGTTTTAAAACCACCAGAGCAGAAAAACTTGAAATACGCAATTTTGGCATAATGCTCACCAATTCCACAGAAGGAGACAATGTTGGCATAAATTCCACAAGTACAAATATATGGGTTCACAACAACGATATGTTCTACGGCAGCCCCGGAAGCGATGCCGACCAAGTGAAAGGAGACGGCACCACCGATATAAAAGCCAGCACCAACATAACCGTATCTTACAACCATTACTGGGACAACGGAAAAGTTCACCTGCTTGGCAACTCGTCATCGGAAACCCCCGGTTACATAACCTACCACCACAATTGGTACGACCATTCAGACAGCCGCCACCCAAGAGCTCGCTTGCACAAAGCCCATGTCTATAACAACTATTATGACGGTGTTTCCACTTATGGCATGGGTGCTTGCATGAATTCTTCTCTGTTCTCAGAACGCAACTACTTTCGCAACACCAACCGCCCAATGACCATTTCCATGCAGGGTTCAGACGATGGCACATTCTCCAAAGAAAATGGCGGTATGATAAAAGCATTCGGCAATTTTTTGGACACGGATAGCAAAAAGAAATACACCCCGTATAGCACTTCAGTTACTGTAGAATTTGATGCTTACGAAGTGACCAGTGCCACAACCACGGTACCGGCTACCGTAAAAGCCAAGCAAGGCGGCGGAACTTTCGACAACAATATGCTTTCAGGTTACCCTTCTTATACTTCGCAAAACGACTCAGCCGCCATCAGAACTCAGGTAAAAAAATACGCCGGACGTGTTGCTGGCGGAGATTTTACTTTCACTTTCAACAACTCAACCGATGACGGTTCCAAAGATATAAATACGGCACTAAAAACCCAGCTTCAAAACTATACAAGCAAACTTGTTAAAGTTCAAGATGCAGGTACCGGAAGCAGTGTTACATGCCCTGTAACTTCAAGCTCCAGCACAACAACGCCAAGTTCTAGTTCACTTGTACAATCCAGCAGTTCCAGCAGCGATGATGGAGAGACTCCTATTCTCAACTCTCCACTCTCCACTCTCAACTCCAAGTTAGCCACCTATTACACAATAAAAGGCGAACCGCTTGGCAATGCAAAACCGCAAAAAGCGGGCATTTATATAGTTAAGCAGGGAAATTCAGTTAGAAAAATAGCGGTGAGGTAAAACATATGTCAATATATGTATAAATAATATATTTTAATAAGATGATGTTTAAGCTCCGGGGTTCGCTATGAAAAAAATCACATTCGCAGCAAGCGTTCTGTTTGTTTTGTCGTTTTCCCTGCAACTCGCTCATGCTCAGGCTGTGTTGCTCCACGATGATTTTGAGGTTAGTTACGATGGCTGGTTTGCAAATGGCGATTACGCCAAAATAACCGCACAGCCCAAAGCTGGCCACAATATGTCGCGTGGCATGAAGATAACAAACAGACATTCATCTGCCGAAGGCGCTATGTCCGAAAAGGGGTTTTATCTCTCTGGCGGAGAAGAATATGACTACAGCGTATATGTAAAGCACGAACGGCCAACTACTGAAACCTATAAACTTACGCTTAGGTGGCTCTACCCCGATGGCGTAACTTACGGCTCCAAAGTAATTGCTTCGGCGGCAGTGTCTTCTGGCAAATGGGTTCCGATTGCTGCAAAGTTTACAGCACCGCAGAGCACGGTAAACCTTACCTTAAGTATCACAACTAACAGCACCACAGATTTTTTCTTTGATGATGTTAAAGTCACACAAAAACAAAACGGCAATCAAATCAAAGTGCTGTCAAAAACGCTTGCCGAAGTTGGCTTAAAGGATATTTACGCAGGATATTTCCGTATAGGTTCTGTTTTGAACAACAGCACTATAAATAATAGTGCTATAAAAGCTTTGATACTCAAAGAGTTCAACAGCATCACTATGGAGAACGAAATGAAACCAGATGCAACTATGAACGCGACTAACTCAACCAATACAAATATCAGTGTACGCCTTAACAATGCCGCGTCAACACTTAAATTCTGTTCGGATAACAAAATCGGGGTTAGGGGGCACACCCTTGTGTGGCACGCTCAAACACCGGAATGGTTTTTTAAGGATAATTTCCAAAACGGCGGAAGCTGGGTAACCAAGGCAGTTATGAAGCAACGTTTGGAAAGCTACATCAAAAATTTATTTGCACTTATAAAAGAACAATACCCGAATTTGGACCTTTACGCTTATGACGTTGTAAATGAAGCCACTAGCGATAACGAACAAAGAACAAAGAATAATGGCGGTGCCAGAGAACCTGGATATAACGATGGCAAATCTCCGTGGGTTCAAGTTTATGGAGACAACTCTTTTATTGAAGATGCCTTTACTCTTGCTCGGAAATACGCGCCGCCCACCACCAAGCTCTTCTACAATGATTACAATGAATATTGGGACCATAAAAGAAATAGCATCATAGATAAAATAATAAAACCCTTGCGTCAAAAAAACGTATTAGATGGAATGGGAATGCAATCGCATATAAACGCCGATAATAATGTAAATGCCTTTGCTGGCATAAATAGCTACAGAACCGCTCTTAATATGTATGCGGAACTTGGCGAGGTTCATGTATCGGAACTTGACATTAGCACGGAAGGCGGAAAATATACGCCTGCTCAGCAGGGTCATAGGTACGGAGAGGTTTTCAGGAATGCCATTGACAAAAGAAGCGCTGTTACGGCAGTTGTGGTTTGGGGTCCAAACGATGCAAATAGCTGGGTTGGAACCGACAAGGAGAGCGGCAGGTCAAACGCTCCGCTTTTGTTCGACAAAGACAACAACCGCAAACCAGCTTGGGATACTGTAGCGAGGCTTGTGCCAGAATCAAACTGGAACGGCTCATCCAGTAGCAAAGCGAGCAGTTCTAGCATCTCTAATGCGCAATCTTCCAGCAGTTCTTATAATGTAACTTGCAATGTGACTAACCTGCAAGCTAGTTATGTATCAGGGAGCAATGTTCCAAGACCAAATGTAAGCTGCGGAACCGGAGTTACAGTTGGAACAGCTTTTGTATTTAACCTAAGCGGTTCTTCTAATGCCCTAGACGGATGGAATTCAAATGGCAACCATGCGTTCTGGACTCCCGGAACAAAAAGCATCACTTTGAGCGAGGTTACGTGCGGAGGCAACAAAGTTACTCTTAACCCAGCAAAATCTTGCGGAAGTTTTGAAGTTGTAGCTGCGAGCAGCAGCAGCGCCGCCGGAAGCTTTAATGTGACTTGCAATGTAGATAACCTTCAACCCAGTTACGTTTCAGGGAGCGAAGTTCCAAGACCAAATGTAAGTTGCGGAACTGGAGCTACAGTTGGAACAGCTTCATTCAGCATTAACGGTTCAGTAATAACTGGATGGGCTTCTCCGAACGGCACTCACGCTTTATACAATACCGGAACAAGAACAGCTGTTTTGGATAGCATTGTATGCAACGGCAACAAGGTAACTATAGACCCAATAGGTTGCGGTAGCTTTGAAATTGTAGCAGAACCCGGCAGCAGTTCCAGCAGCGAAGGTGAAGATGTCTCCCCTATTCTCAATAATTCTCAACTCTCAATTTTCAATTCAAAATTAGCCACCTATTATACAATAAAAGGCGAGCCGCTTGGGAATGTAAAGCCGCAAAAAGCTGGAGTTTATATAGTTAAACAGGGAAATTCAGTTAGAAAAATCGCAGTGAGGTAAATATGAAAAGAGCGTTGCTTTTGACAGTCGCGGCAATAATCTCTGTAGGTACGGCATTCGCAGCAAATCCAATCCTACGCCAAAAGTACACCGCCGACCCAAATGCCTTCGTTTGGAAAGATAGGCTTTACGTCTATGCTTCTTACGACAACAACAACCCCCCCAACAGCAACAGCTCAGCTACCAGTGGTTACGACATTATGTTCTATACATTAATGTCCACAGACGATATGGCTAACTGGACAGACCACGGCGAGGTATTTAGCGTAAAGAGGGATTTGTCAGCCTTCGGTAATGCTTATGCTCCTGGAGCCGCAGTGAAAAACGACAAGGTTTACCTTTATGTTCCAAACGGCGGGAGCGGAATAGGAGTAGTAACAGCCGACCGTCCCGAAGGTCCGTTCACCGGCGGGAAATCGATTATATCTAAAAGCGATGCGAATAATACCAACGTCCCGTGGCTTTTTGACCCTGCCGGATTTGTAGATTCCGATGGTCAAGGATATATATATTTTGGTGGTGGAGACACACAAGCAGGTTCAAACCTGCGCGTGGCAAAGCTGAACAGCGACATGATGAGCGTACAGTTCCCGGCAAAGACTATTGAAAACGCAACTAGGTCATTTGAAGCCGCTTTTATGCACAAATATAATGGCAAATACTACTTTTCTTATTCTCAAAACTTTGATGGAGCCGCTGACATTGCCTATATGATTGGCGATAATCCTATGGGCCCTTTTACTTTCAAGGGCACCATTGTGCCCAATGGTGCAGATATGGGATATGGCAATAATCACGCCAGCGTTGTAGAGTACAAGAATAAGTGGTACGTTTTTTACCACGACCGCCGCCTTAAATCAGCAAATGGTAACCCTGATGGTGAACGCAGGAGCGTGAGCGTGGACAAATTGGAATACAACACGGACGGTACAATAAAAAAAGCAACCCTTACAACAGCAGGTCCTGATCAGATAAAAAACTTTAACCCCTACGATACCGTTTTGGCAACTACTATGTTCAAGCAATCCGGCAGCATAAAAACAGCAATATGCAGCGCTCCTAACCCCGGCACCATAACCAACGGTACCGCTGCCGCTGCCTATAACAGCCCAGGCGATAAAGGCGATAGATGCGTGATGCTAATCTCAATAACGGATGGAAGCTGGGTTAGTCTCAAGAGTGTGGATTTTGGAACAGCAGGTGCTACAAAATTCGTAGTGCGTGCGGCAAGTACCAATGCAAATGCCTCGATTGAAATCAGAACCGGAACTGCTGACAATAGTACCAATAATACTACTTTAGTCGGAACCTGCTCTATTGGCTCAACTGGCGGCTTAACAACTTGGAAAGAGATTGAATGCAATGTTTCTAATCTCACTGGCGTAAAAAATTACCTATATCTCGTGTTCAAAGGCAACAATTTCCGTGTTAGCAAGTATATATTCAAGAGCGGCTCAACTCCCTCCGTCAACGTAACTTGCAATTTAAATAACCTGCAACCCAGTTATGTATCTGGTAGCGAGGTTCCAAGACCAAATGTAAGTTGCGGAACCGGAGTTACAGTTGGAACAGCTTTTTTATTTAACCTAAGCGGTTCTGATAATGCTCTAGAAGGCTGGAATTCTAATGGCACTCATGCGTTCTGGACTCCTGGAACAAAAAACATCACTTTGAGCGAGGTCACATGCGGTGGCAATAAAGTGACTCTTAACCCAGCCGTATCTTGCGGAAGTTTTGAAGTTGTGGCAGAATCCAGCAGCAGTTCCGATAACGGCAGCAGCTCCAGCAGCGAAGGTGAAGATATCTCCCCTATTCTCCATAATTATTCTCAATTTTCAATTCTCAATTCTCAATTAGTTAGTTACTATACAATAAAAGGCGAGCCGCTTGGAAATGTAAAACCGCAAAAAGCTGGCGTTTATATAGTCAAGCAAGGAAATTCAGTTAAAAAGATAGCGGTGAGGTAAATATGAAAAACATTGTTACAATTTTGGTTTTTGCCTGTGCCCAATTATGGGCGCAAACCGACCCTCTGACCATGACCACTGCACAGGTGGTAAAGGATATGGGGCTTGGAATTAACATAGGGAATACTATGGAAGCAAGGATAGTTTGCGACCCTGGAGATAGTGGTTGCGAGAATTGGGTGAACGGTATGGAGACTTTGGAAACTTCTTGGGGTAGCCCAGAAATTACCAACGCGATTGTGAAGGGATATGCGGATGCTGGGTTTAAAACAGTGCGTATTCCAGTTGCGTGGTCTAATAGGATGACTGGAGATAACGCTGGCGGTACCTATACAATAAATCCTGCACTGATGAATAGAGTTGAGCAAATTGTCAATTATGTACTCGGTAACGGAATGTATGCCATTGTAAATATTCACTGGGATGGAGGATGGTGGGAGAAATTTCCTACCGATTCTGCCGAGTGCATGAAAAAATATATCCGCATTTGGGAGCAAATAACCGCTAAGTTTAAAGACAAAAGCGGCTATCTCGTTTTTGAATCTCTAAATGAAGAAGGCGTTTGGCAGAGCGTATGGAATCAGTACGATAATTCTGGAAACAAAGATAGAGCTTATGGTTTATTAAACTCTATAAATCAAAAATTTACAGATTTGGTTCGTGCTTCTGGTGGCAACAATGGTGAACGTCATCTGCTAATCGCTGGATATGCTACAAATATAGATAGAACCATTGACCCTTTATTCAAAATGCCTACAGATTCAAAAAATCGTCAGGCGGTATCTGTGCACTACTACGACCCATTCGGTTTTACTCACATAAATGAAGATGGTGAGTGGACGGATTTTATCGGCACATGGGGAACGCCAGCGGATATAAACGCGCTGAACAACGAAATGGATAAGATGAAGACAACCTTTGTTGATAACGATATTCCTGTAATCATCGGTGAGTATGGTTTTGCGGCTAAATTAAATGATAGCCGTGGGCGAACTCAGGCACAGGTTCGCAACTACACTTTAAAAGTTGCGGAAGCTATATACACACGCGATATGTGCCCCGTGCTGTGGGATGTTCAGTTGAATCCTGATAATGGCGAAGTGATTTATTATTACAACCGCAAGAGCACCCCCCCTGCTTTTACAGACCAACAACTAGTCGCCGGGTTTAAAAACATAGTCGGCGAAGATGGAGAGACTCCAACTCTCAATGACCATCCTGCGGATGTTCGCCAGCGAGTAAGTAGCGCATGGGCGTCTCAATTAGTTAGTTACTATACAATAAAAGGCGTACCTCTTGGCAATGTAAAACCGCAGAAAGCTGGCGTTTACATAGTCAAGCAGGGAAATTCAGTCAAAAAAATTGCAGTCAAGTGATATAAAACTTATGCTTAAAAAATTACGAGTTATAATATCGCTTCTCATTTTTAGTTTACTGACCTTCTTTTTTCTGGACTTTGCAGGCATATTGCCTCTGCAAATCCATGTCTTGGGGCAAATTCAGTTTATCCCAGCTTGGCTTTCGCGTAATATTCTCGCTATGGGTTTTATTTTGGTTCTCACTTGGTTGTTCGGGCGGGTTTATTGCTCATCTATTTGCCCTATGGGAATTTTTCAAGACATAGCTAACCGCTGCCCAAAAAGTAATCGCAAAAGATTCTACAAAAAAAACAACCCGATATTGCGCTGGTCTGTATTAGCTGTTTTCCTAGTCCCCTTTAATTTGGGTTATACCATAGAGGTAGGTTTGCTAGACCCATACAGTGCCTACGGCAGAATATCCGTGCATATATTCAAACCTGTTTACTTGGCGATGAACAACGCTTTAGCTTATGTCTTTAACCACTTTGGCAATTACGTTTTTTACCGAACTGAAATAATTATACTCAGCGTTTTTTCGCTCAGTATTGCTTTGCTCACCTTTGCGATTATAGGCGTGCTGGCTTGGGCAAAAGGACGGCTTTATTGCAACACTATATGCCCCGTAGGAACTATTTTAGGACTATGCAATAAATTTTCGCTTTTCAAAATCCGAATAGATAGCGACAAATGCGCTTCTTGCGGTATATGCGCAAAAAAATGCAAAGCGTCTTGCATAAACGCAGAGACAAAATCCATAGATTACAGCAGGTGCGTAAATTGCTTTAACTGCATAGACAACTGCAACAAAAAAGCGATATCCTTTGCAATGAATAAAAAAAAGCCAGAAGTTCAACCCACGGTGGATAAGAGCAAAAGGAAATTTCTACTGACCGGATTAACCGTTGCCGTTGCCGCTCCGGCGGTTTTTGCACAGACAAAAACAAACGCGATTAGCCCTCCCGGAGCAATTAGTGCAGAGCATTTGCTCAAACACTGCTCGTCTTGCCATCTGTGCATATCCAAATGCCCCTCAAAGGTATTGAAACCAGCATTCATGGAATACGGCATAGGCGGGATGATGATGCCCGTTATGTATTTTGAAAAAGGATTTTGCAATTTTGACTGCACCGTATGCGCCAATGTATGCCCGAATGATGCATTGACTTCGCTAACGATGGGGCAAAAACACCGTTTGCAGGTTGGGAAGGTTGTTTTTGAGCCGGAGCTTTGCGTTGTTCATACGGAAGGGACAAATTGCGGCGCGTGTTCCGAGCACTGCCCCACTCAAGCCGTAAAAATGATTCCTTACAAAGACGGTTTAACTGTACCTTACGTAGATGCGGATCTATGCGTAGGTTGCGGGGGCTGCGAGTTTATATGCCCTGTTCGCCCACAAAGAGCTATATATGTGGAAGGCAACAAAATTCATCAACAGGCAAAAGCTTTTGAGGTTGAGAAAAAAGAGGAAAAAGAAATCACCGATTTTGGCTTTTAATTTTTTATATTTTCCTATATTTTTTCTATATTTCTACTGATTATGATATCATTCCTTCATGTTTCAAAAACTTATTCAGGCGGTATCACCGCACTTTCAAATGTGAATTTGAAGATAAGCAAAGGCGAATTCATATTTTTGACAGGAGCGAGCGGGGCGGGCAAAACAACGCTTTTAAAGATGGTATACATGGATGAATTCCCAGATAAGGAGAGCAAAGGGCAAGTCTTGGTGGATTTTGGAGATGAACACTTTGACAGCAAAAAAATATCACTTAGAAAAGTACAAGCTCTGAGACGAAAAATAGGAATAGTTTTCCAAGATTTTAAACTGCTCTCCGACAGAACCGTTTTTGAAAATGTAGCCATATCACTTTTAGTCTCCACCAGATATTCGCAAGCGGAAATAAAAAAACGGGTTTTTGAAACTCTTAGCTATGTTGGAATTGCACATAAAAAAAATGCATTGCCTGCTGAACTCTCTGGAGGCGAGCAACAAAGAGCTGCTATTGCCCGCGCTATGATTCACAATCCACATCTTTTGATAGCGGACGAACCAACCGGCAATCTTGACCCAGAAAACGCAAATGAAGTGTTCAAAATTTTCCAAAAAATAAACGCAACTGGAACTTCCGTAATAATGGCAACCCATAACCCCACGTTTTATCAAAACACACCCTATAGGCACTTGGTTATGAATCAAGGAACTTTGCAGAGAGACATACTATGAGTTGAGAGTTATGGAAAGAACAGAAAAGATTGTCTTAAAGCCAACATCGCATTTCAACGGAGAGATTACGGTTCCCGGCTCAAAGAGCATTTCTAACAGGGTATTGCTGATGGGAGCTTTGGCAGAAGGCGAAAGTGAGTTCTTTGGCATCTTGGAAAGCGACGACACAAAATATATGAGAAATGCTTTGGAGAAATTGGGCAAAGGAGCTAATGCACATTTCCCAAACAAAAAAGCAGAGCTATTTCTGGGCAACGCAGGAACTGCAATGCGTTCCCTAACTGCGGTTTTATGCCTTGGAGAAGGCGAATATGTTTTGCAAGGCGATTTGAGAATGCACGAGCGTCCTATAAAGGATTTGGTGGATGCCCTGCGTTCTTTAGGAGCAAATATAAACTATTTGGGACATGACGGTTACCCGCCGTTAAAGATAGAAGCAAATGGATTAAATGGCGGAACAGTTCATATAAAAGGGAATATATCCAGCCAATTTTTATCTGCGCTTTTAATAGCAGCACCGTATTGCAAAAATCCTTTGGAGATAATTGTGGACGGCGAACTGATATCAAAACCTTATGTGTATATGACAATGCGTTTGATGGATAAATTTGGAATAAAAGTTGAGAATAACGATTATAAAAGTTTTAAGATAGAAAAGGGAGTTTATAAAGCCCAAAGTCTCAAAATAGAGGGAGACGCTTCTTCTGCGAGTTATTTTTGGGCAGCAGCGGCAATAACAAAAGGGAATGTTATTATTCACGGTATAGAAGAAGACAGTTTGCAAGGCGATGTGAAATTTTTGGATGTGCTAAAAGAAATGGGAGAGGAGTTAACTGGTATAACCGTGGACGCTACGCTTTTCCCGGATGCCGCGATGACCATCTGCCCCCTTGCCCTTTACGCAAAAGGCAAAACAAAAATCACAGGCATAGCCAGTTGGAAAGTAAAGGAAACCGATAGAATTTCCGCAATGGCAAACGAACTCCGCAAAGTTGGTGCAGAGATAACAGCTGGCGATGATTTTATAGAGATAACCCCACCAGAGCAGATTTTACCCGCAACCATAGAAACCTATAACGACCACAGAATGGCAATGAGCTTCAGCTTGCTCTCTTTAAATTCGCCGCAAAAAAATGGAGCAGAAATCACGATTTTAAATCCGGCTTGTGTCAATAAAACTTTCCCAAATTATTTCACTCTGTTTCATTTCCTTTCTCATCGACTCTAGTCTCCCTTGCCTTGCACCTACCAATTCCCAAAATGCAGGGATCCCAAAATTTGTGCCTATAAACTAAACCTACATTTTTTTCCAAACGAGCCTCGTCTTGCCCGCTTTCCTGTTGAATTTGATAGCTACGTCTAACTAAATTAGTACTTATATCCAAAGATGGTTCTATCAAGTTGACATTTGTCTCATTCGGGTCAAAAACTGGCAGCGAATAGCGCAGGCCTAATTCATGGGATTGGTAGTAACGTGGATCCGAGCTTATATCATTTGTGAAACCCAAAACAACTTCTAAACTTTTAACCCACTTTGAAAGGCTAATTGGAATTTTTACATAATTTGTATCCGTTTCTTGAGCAACATCGCCTAATTCGGCAAAAGTCCATTTAAAATCCACATCTCCTATTACATCCGCGCCCAATGCTTTATTCCCTACATAAGACATCGCTATACCAACGCCTTTATTTCTCAATTTAAATGGGTCAAAAAAATTCCCAGAAGACTCATAATCTGCCGATATGCAACCGAGCAACATGCTGTAATAGATGAGTGCGGGCGAAGCCTCTATGCTACAATCTGTTGTAGGTTGCATATTCAGTTTGGTGAGCTGCCCGTTTATATCCATAAAAATAGTACAGCTTTCGTCCGCATTGGAACACAAAGGGTAATCGTTATATGCGCGTATTTCAATTATACCATTTTTTATAGGAGCATCATGCCAATAAATCCTGAAAAGAGACACATCAAACATGGTTAAGCTGTTGTAACCTATTTTTCCATTACCTATGGCATTTATATCTCCGGAGAGCAGAATATTCTTGGTTGTTCCTTGCGCTGTGAGATTCACGCCAAATGCAAACTCCGCGACATTAGAACTGATAGTCGCTTCTTCCCTACCAGTTTGGATTTTTATATTAAGAGCTGTGGGGCGCCCCGTTAATGCGGATTTTTCGGTAGCACTTACCCTTTTTTCTTTAAACATAGATTCAATGAATTTACTCCAAGTTTTTAACGTTTTATCTGGGTTCCTTGGATCCAGTATCACTATATTATTTTTATAAGATGCCCTACCTATTTCAAAATTTCCCGTTATGCTGGAATTTGTTTGCGATTGCCCAACATGAAACGGAAAACGATAAGCTGCCTGCCCCTTCAAATTTGCTGCAAGCGTCCCATAATCAGCACTTTCCATACGATAAGATATAGACGGCAATTCCGCAAAAACCGTTATACCATCGTTATCAAATCTTGTTCTCCCTGTTCCGTTTCTTATCTTAATCCAATGTTCATTTAAAAGAAGTAGGGTAAATAATTCCGTATTAAATGACAAGTCTTTTAGAACCGCTTTATCCAAATCAAATTGCAATCTTGCCGTTATCTTTTCATCATTTTGCCCATATACAAGAATGGTGTCCGCTAAGAGCATACCTCTATTGATTTGCCCGCTAAATCCAAATGGTATTTTAAAAATTCCAAATTCGTAGATATTTTGTCCCGTGTTGAATTTTGCGGTTAAAGAATCCAAAGCATTTTTTCCCGGTATGGTTTTCATAGATATATTGATGTCCGCTTTTTTTATCTCACCCATCCCACTTGGCAAAAACCAATCGCCCAGCACACGCACATCTCCAAATATTTTTTCAAAATCCTTATTCAAAAGACCTTCAAATTTTAAACTCCCCACATTATCTATGTTAGACGCTGAATAAGAGAGGTATATAGGGAGGTTGCTCTCCTGCCCTATCTTATCTACACCAGCCTCCAAATTACCATTCCACAACCCATCACGCAAAAATAAGCGAACAAAAACTTTCGCGGAATGCCCAAATGTTTCCAAGCGAAAATCAGAAAATTTTATGTTGTTGGAATCCAAACCTCTCAGCACAATTTTTGATAATATCAACTCGCCTGCCAAGCCTGTTTTTTTGTCATATTCTAAATTTCCGTTTGCAAAGCCACTCAAAAGGGTTGAATCTTTAAATGCCGTTAAAAGCGAAGCTATATTCATATTGGGAACGCTTATAGCCGCTCGCAAAATTTCAAATTTTTCCTCCGGCCTTGTTGGCAAAAGCGCAGATAAAGAACCTGTAATTTTCTTATTTTCCTGTTCTACCTCAAAATCCTTCACAATCAGAGAATCGTTATGCATCACAACGTTGGATTTTGCATCTAGCTTTAAATCGTGAAAAACGGTGGACAGAGAAACAGATGCTTTACCTCTTTTATACAGAAAATCGTGATTCCAATTTCCGCTGATAATCCCGTTGTAGCCCTTTAGCATAGCGGTATCTGCAAACGGCAATTCAAGGGTATTTATGCTTTGCAAATTTAGATCTATCTTTGGGATGAATTTCCCGTAAACATCCGCTTCGCCGCCACCTTGCTGATTTAATTTAAATGTAAAATTCTTCTCATTCCACATAACCTTGCCTGTAAAAGAACTTTCATAACCATTGCGTTTTATAGTGCCTTTTGGGAAACGAATGCCCTCTGGATCCAACCAGAGCGAAACATCCAGTTCATCCGCTGCTGCGTAATAAGCATAAGGAACACCTGTCTTTAAATTTGCTCTTAGCATTATTTCCGCAAAAGAGAATGAGCCGGTCAAAACTGTTGGATTGGCCAGTTTTACATTATCTCTGGTCCATTGCACCGCCCAAGGTTCATTTGGATCTAGGTCTGCGGAGAACATTATTGTTGGGTTGTTCAGGTCTGCCACTTTTGCGATAAAATGTGAACCAGCTCCCGTTGTGAAATCCGCAGAGGCATAACTCCCTTTTTTTGTGATCTTATGAAATTTTACATCGGTCGGCAAAGTTTCTGGGCCAAGGGTTATGTTTATGCCATTTATTTCTAGTTCCCCGCTACCGTCTAAATTCTTGTCCAAGCTGCCTTTGAATTTTATGCCTTCTCCTTTGTCCCCTTTTAGGGTAATTTCGCTTTGCGAGATGCTTAAATCGTTTCCAAAAGCGGATATCGCAGCGTCAAAGGCTGGCAACTGCCAAAATTCGCCTATTCTTGTCTTTAAATCTAAGTTAAAATCCATCTTGTGTGTTAAAATATTATAAGACACGTTTGTATTCAGGGCAATTTTAGTTATACTAGGAGCTTTGCTCGGCCATTTGTCCTGTAGCCAAAATGGCACATCATCTATATTTATTTTGATATTTGCAGATAAATTCTCCAATCTCTCCCTCAGAGCATTTAAATCAATAGCAATTGAATCGTTGATTCTATCGGTAATGGAAATAGAGGCATCGGAAAACAATTCGTTCCATCTATAATCCGTATTCAAAAATATATTTCTCGCTATATGGGTTCCCCTTATATCCTTAGCTCTTATATAAAATCTCTTCTGCCGCCCGGACTTCACCGCCACAAGGGAATCCAAATTCCACCTCCCAACTTTCCTAACATCAACCTCTGCCTTGCCCACATTTACAGAAACTCTAAACGGCAACCATAAATCCGGATGGCTTAGTTTTTTTAAATCGCT
The DNA here is from genome assembly GCA_031281265.1 of Candidatus Fibrimonadaceae bacterium. Taxonomy (GTDB): domain Bacteria; phylum Fibrobacterota; class Fibrobacteria; order Fibrobacterales; family Fibrobacteraceae; genus Fibrimonas. Next base: position 15,091 of record JAITFO010000032.1, on the reverse strand, counting down.
TTTAGAGGTATCGGTAAACATCTCCGGTTTTATTCTGGCATATACGCTGTCTATGGAAACATTCAGCAATTCCCGCCTATAGCCGAGTATTGGGTCTAGCACGATTTTTGGATTTTCAAAAAACAGGTCAACGCCGCTAATAACAACGCTGATGGATTCCCAGCTATATTTAAAGGGAAACTCCATGTGGAATTTTTTTGGGACAATTTGAACTTCGCCAATATTTATTGAATTGGAAAAAAGAGAAAATACTTTAACCCTTGCCACTCTATAACCTATAAACAAAATAACTGACAAAACTGTTATTGAAATCAGCAGAATAATCGTTTTTTTTCCTAGGATTATTTCTTTCATTTTCTATCGGCAATTAGGGAATACGCTTGCGCATACATATAAATTTGTTTTAATAAACTAGCAAAACCATTCGCTCTTGTGGGGGTTAACCCTATTTGCAAACCTATATCTTGAAAAAAATTCGGGTCAGTTGCCAAAATGTCCGCTGGCTTTTGCTCGTTGTAAATTTTCAAGGCGAGGCATCCCAAACCCCTGCTCAAAAGCGGCGTTGATTCCCCGCCCTCGGTATCCATAAAAAAATATAACAAGCCATCTTTGTATTCTGGCACTAAAAACATCTTTGCGGCACAGCCTTTCACAATAAATTTTTCCTGTTTCAGCGAATCAGCCATTCCAATATGCTCACGTGCAATCTCCAATAAATATTTCCATTTATCGTCAGGGCTTTTAAAATCAGCGAAGATTTTTCTTATTTCATCTTGAGACTGGGCTATCGTCATCATTTAAAAGGAATATAGATTTTTTCAAAAAAATCCCCCTTTCTATAGAAAATAATATATATTTATTCATATATGCAGTTTTTGCCCCTAAATGCCTTTACGCTGGAGCCTATATCGCAAGCCCTTTGGCTGTGCTATACGCTACAATACGCTTTAACCGCGTTTCTAGCCCTTTTTCTCGTCCAAAAGTCAAAAAAGCACCTTCAAGCCAAGTTTTGCCTTTCTAAAGACGCTTCTGCTGCGGTAAATGGCATTTCTGTTCGCCGTTGTGCTACGGCCCCCCCCCCCCCAGCGAAAAATTAACGTCGCTCTTTTGCGAACTTACTTTCTTGCCGCCTTCGGCGGCGGATACCCCGTCATTTTCTTGCGAAAATGCCACCCCTTTGATAAAGGGGAATTCCCTCACACCAACCTTAGAATTTCAATATTCAACCCTTCAAAATGGAAAACCCTATGAAAAACAACCGATCCAAATCGGCTAAAATAACTTTGTTTCTTCTCTTGCTTTTCGTTTCAGTCTCCCATTCTCGGAATAGCGAGTGCTATTCTCAAAATATGGAACCTTTAGCTTGCAACGTTTACGGTCAGACTAGACCGATTCCTAAATCTATGAAAAATATGGATATAGTGTTTTCTAATGATTGTTACGATAGAGATAGCCAGCTTAAGTTGATTCCTTACAGTTGTCGTGGCGTTAACGATTATGTAGAGGTTGGGCATACTGATTGTGTTAGGAAGAATAAAGGCCCTTATGGAGCTCTTTACACGGTTTCAGTTGAATGTAGAAGAGGCAATGGTTATGAGTTAATCCTAAGACCAGTTAAGAAATTTAGTTCAACCCAAGAAATGAATTCCTGGTTTATCGGAGGTAGAAAATGATTAAAATAATAGTGTTGTTTGTTACTTTAACAGCTACATTTTCCTTTTCACAAAAAGAAATATATTTACAGGATAGTTTAGGGATACAGCCTTACTATTCAACTCAAATAAAAAAAACAACTGATTATAATTCGTATTATAATTGCCCCAACGGGAGCTATAAGAATTCCCAAGGGAGTACTGTGTGCCGTCCTTCTGCTAACAATGTTGGTGGGGCAACAGCAGTTTGCAGAGATGGGACATATAGTTATAGTCAGAATAGGCGAGGAACTTGCTCAGGACACGGTGGGGTTGCACGATGGTTATAATAGAAATTTTCCCTTTCAATATAGAAGAATAACATATGAAGAAATCTACTGCCATTTTGTTAAGCATACTGCTTGCCTGCACAATTTCTTATGCGGATGATCGGGAACATTTTTACGGAGAGTGGAGGGAACGTTATCAAGAATGGATGGAAAGCTGTGACTTTCCTGCTACAGAGACTTATTCTCCAAATCGTTATAAAACTTCTCCAACTAAATATTGTGAAGGAAGGCAAATACTGAATCCTAGAACTTTTGTAATCCAAACTTGGTATAAAACAAAAGATGGATATGTACTGTATTTTGAAGGAGGAATGCCCCTTCCTTTTCTTTTGGCAAAAACCAAAAATAGGGATATTATTATAAAGCAACTATTGGTAGATATATATGGAAATCCTGGTGAACCAGAAGTTCTTTACAGGATTAAAAGATGATAGTCAAAATGGAAAAATCTCTTGCCATTTCGTTAAGTATACTACTCGCTTACTCAACTTCTTTCGCCGCATCACCCGTAAGTAGAGAGCATTTTTACGGAGAATGGACAAACGGAGATGAACTTACTTTTATATACAACATTTCTGCAAATAATTTTAAAATGGAAGCAGTTGATTATACTTCGAATGGAATCCCATTAAAGGCTAGTCAGCCCATCCTAAAATGGGAATATGCAAATAACCTTGACAAGGCATTAAATGCCAATTTCCCAAATGGCTACTTAGTAAAAACAAAATATGGAAATGGAACCCCAACTTATTTCTATTTGTGGAAACATCATAAAAATAAAGATATAATTATGTATCAACCAGAAGCTCTTTTTCTTGAAAGGAGGTATGACATTTGGTATAAATCTGTATCAAGCAGTGGCTCTACAGAAGAAGGCTATACAAAAGATATTTGGTTTTGCAAGGTAGCAGAAGTTTGTGAACTATCCGATTATACTGGAGATTACACTAAAAATTGCGAAAAATTTGATAGTGTTTCGGTATATTGGGAATATGCTTATGATAAATATAACAATTCATTATTTTGCCATAAATACAATGGAATAGAGAAACAGTGTACGAAAATAATAAGTAACGACACAGATAAAAATAGTGCCGGAGACAACGTTTTAATAATCAAAGGAGCAACGATAGATTATATTTTTGGGGATGTCTATGAATCTCACGGATTTTTAAATATAATTTATCATACTAAGGATTCGAACGTTAAATATTCTCATACCCTATGCCAGCCTTTACATTTGGATTTCAAAAAATCATCAAAAAATAAAGGATACTAAATATGAAAAAAATATCAATTCTTTTGTCCCTAACATTTTCATTATGCTCTGCTAATCAACCAAAAAATGCGGATATGGATAGCCTTATTCAGACTATTCAAGCTACTCTGGATTCAACGTCTAGGAAGAATGATAGTATTAAAAAAGTAAACGATAGTATTATAGCGGTTAATAATTCGTTACATAAAACTATTTCAGATAACATTACTATTGAAACATTGATTAAGTCACAAGAATTTTACAACAATGCTTTTAATAGTCTCTTATTCAAAGTCTCAATAATTTTGTGTATTATAGGAATTTTAGTTGCTATTATAGGAATTTTTCTAGGTATTGTTAAGTCTAATAAAGAAAAAGAATTTGAAAAATTAAATAAAGATTTTACGGATATTAATGGCAAAATTTTATGTTTAGAAAAAAAATTGAAAGAACAAATTGAGAGCCAAAAAAACGATTTTTCATATATGAAAAATAAACTTGAAGAGGATGGAAACGAATATCAAAAGAAATTTGACATTATGTTTAGGTTTATTAGTAAAAGACATTTTGATTTAGCATTAAGAGGTCTTAAAAAGGATGATTTTTGGGAGTATTTTTCGAATATGTATCTCTTTTGTTTTTGCTTAACTGGAATTAATTTAAATTATCACGATTCAAGTAATTTACATATAGCATACAGAGCATTTGAAGAAAAATGTAAAGATAATAACGTTATTTCAGGAGATGAACCTGTCTTTTACAGATTTGTTGAGTATTTATTAAAGCTAATAAAACATTGTGTGAACACAAAGCAAAATGATTATTCTACAAGTATAAAGTCCGTATATAACAAAATTTTAACTAAATTTTCTTACGACCAAATCAAAGAAGGGCTAAATCAAGAAATTAAAGAAAGTAATTATGATTCTAAAGATATTCAAGAAATTTTAATTTTGGCAGAACGTTACAAAGATTAAAGAATTTAACGAGTTTTTAAAAGCAAATTATGTATTGTGCGAAGCTACGGAGTCAAAAATAAAGAATAGAAAATAGGCAATTCTGAAAATTCTTAAATTCTGCAAATTCTGGTTCAGACAAAAAGGATGTAAATCAGCAATCGGGAGAATCGTGGTTCAGACAAAAGGTAAGTAGCGAATGAGCGTGGGGTTCAGACAAAAATTATGCTGGACAAACTTTCAAAAAATGATCAGGCATAATCGCAGGAACTGGAGAATCTGAGAAGTCGGATAAATCTCTGGTAATGATATAGGAGGCATTTACCTGTTTTGCACATTCTATTTGCAAGCAATCCTCAAAATCTGAAAAATCTTCCTTCAAAAGCGAGGTTATGATTTTTTGCTTTCCTATGCCAATAATATCTACTATATCACATAAATCAAGCAACAAACCTCGCAATTCTTTTACAGTCAACTCTTTTCTCATTATATAAAAGATATTTGGGATACTAATAGAGGCTATATATCCTTTAATAGTGCCATCTGAGCATAAATCCATTATCCTATCTGCAAAGGCATTGTAAGGGGTTCGTTTGTTTAAAAAATCAAGTAAAACATTCGTATCAATTAGCACGACCATATTTTTCGTCCAGCGCTAATTTTAATTCTTGCTTATAATCCATATCTTTATCTATAATCCCTCTATACTTTTTTAATCTTTCATAAGCGGCTCTTTTTTTCTGATGTTCTTGTTCATTGTTTTGAATAGTATCGTCATATACTATGGTTACAGTTGCTTTATATGGAACTTTCCCATAATATTCTCCTGGAATACGTATAATATCATTTTCAATTTCAGTTTCAAAAGCTATAGCTTGCATAGATATTAATATACAAAATACAATCACACCACCCTGTGTACCTCAACCCCTTCCACGTAAATTGCGCTATACGGTCTTGACGGGCAAAGATGTTCGCAAGCTCCGCAACCTATACAGCGGCTTGTGTCTATCATCGGGATTTTTGGAGCATCTGGAGGAGCGTCCGCGCTTTGAGGTATCATGGATATAGCCGCATTTGGGCATTTGCGCGAGCACAAATCGCAAACCACTTTGTCTTTATTCACAATGCAAAGTTCCTTGTTCCACACAGCGTAGCCTATCTGTATGGAGGATTTTTCTGCTCTTGTTATTGGCTTTATGGCTCCGGTTGGGCAAACCTCAGAACACTTAACACATTCCGGACGGCAATAGCCGCGCTCAAAAGACATATTGGGCTTTGTGGTTCCAAACGCTTTATTAGACAGCACATCATTTGGGCAAACAGAAGCGCAAAGTTGGCAACCCAAGCAATGGTCGTGGAAATGCTTAAAACTGCCAGAGCCTGCCGGAACTATAGGGCTTTGACGGTTTGCCGGAACTTTTTTATCCACCAACACGGTTAATCCGCCATCGCCATTACTGGCTTGCAATTTAGCAGCACTACTCAAAATTGCAATAGTAGAACCTACAAAGAGATTGCGCCGCTCGTTACCGCCCTCGCTTAAAGTCTCCGCTTTTTTCTGCTCAATTCTTTTTGGAGGCTTAGAGTATGAAATGGCTTTTGATGGGCAAACTTTTTTGCATTTTTCACAAGTTATGCAACGGGTGTAATCTATTTTTCCCTCAATTGTATCTATGCAAGATGCCCTGCAACTTTTAACGCATAAATCGCAATGCTTGCATTTGGCTAAGTCTATGCGATATTTCATAAAAGAATATTTGGAAAGAAAGCCCAGAAATGTACCAACTGGGCAAACGGTGTTGCAATATCCTCTCCCGCTTTTGTATGCGTAAATAGACACTCCAACAAAAGTTAAAATAGCAAGAACCAAAGACACCGAGCTTTTCACCCATATATCCACGGAGTAAAAGGCATAACTGCCCGCACGTTCCGCAAAATAGGCGAGCAAATTATTCCCGCATTTATAAATTGGCCCAAAAATCTGCGAAACAATTCTCCCATACGCAGCATAAGGCTCTAGCAAAGAAACAAGGCCGCCACCAGCAAACGCGGTAGCTACAAAACCTGCAAACAAAGAATAACGCAAAATCACAAAGCCCTTGCGCGGTTTGCTATAAGAAAAACGGGTTTTAAAAGAAACTATATCTTGGAAAATCCCAAGCGGGCAGAGCATAGAACAATAAAAACGCCCAAAAAGCAGAGTTAGGAAAACTATGACAAGAACAATTATAAAGTTAGCGGCAAAAATCGCTGGAACCAATTGTATTTTGGCAACCCATCCTAAATAAGCGTGCAAGGTTCCTGTAAAATCCAAGAAGAGCAAGGTCATGCAAACAAAACAGATTATTTGAATCATAAAAGCTCCCCTAAACAATGTCCGTTTTAAGGTTTTCCACAAATCTGTCTATGCGCTGCATCTCCTGCGGGATATTTATATTCTGCGGGCAGTTGGGAACGCATTTTCTGCAAGAGGTGCATCTATTCGCCTGGCGCAGGGAGTCAACTTTGCGGTCTAGCCCAACGAGGAAGGCACGGCGTGCTCTTTTGTAATCTTCGCTCTGCCTGTCGTCTGGGAAATTGCCTTCGTTTAGGCAGCGGTTGTAGTGCGCGATAATTTCGGGAATATCAAGCCCGTAGGGGCAAGGCATGCAATACTGACATTCCGTGCAATTTATGTTCCTGTATTCCAGCATCACCTGCGAAACTTTTACCAGCATATCCCTTTCGTTTTCGTTTAGCGGCACAAGCGGAGAATAGGTATTCAAATTGTCCCGCAAATGCTCCATAAAAGTCATGCCGCTGAGTACCGTAAGCACGTTGGGAAAACTCCCCGCAAAGCGAAACGCCCAAGAAGCCGCACTTGCATCCGGATTTAATTGGGTCATAGCGGCACGTGCTTTGTAATGCGGTTTTGCCAAACGCCCGCCCAAAAGCGGTTCCATTATCACAATTGGAATGTTGTTTTCTGTTAGCAAATCGTATTGGTGCTTGGCGCTCACATTGGTGCGTTTAGCATCAAAGGTCATGTCCCAGTCAAAATAATTGAGCTGTATCATCACAAAATCCCAAGGGTATTTAAGCGCCATGTAATCAAAAAATTCACCATCGCCGTGAAAAGACCAGCCGAGGCTGCGTATTCGTCCGGACTCACGTTCTTTGAGCAAAAAGTCCATGATGCCGTTATCTATATAGCGTTCTTTCAACGCTTCAAAAGTGCCAACATTGTGAACCAGATAATAATCTATGTAGTCCGTTTTTAAATCCTCAAAGGAGCGTTTGTACATCGCAAGTGATGCTTCACGGCTGCTGTGCTGGTTGCGGTTGGACATCTTAGTAGCTATAAAGTATTTGTTGCGTGGGTGGCGGCTCAGCGCTATGCCTGTGGCTTTTTCGGAAAAGCCTTTGCAGTAAAGCGGAGATGTATCAAAATAATTCACTCCGTGTTCAATGGCATAGTCTATGGATCTGTTAATCGCTTCTTGGTCTAGGTTATTTTCTGTGGCTAAATCCTGTGATTTTGGCAAGCGTGGGTATCTCATGCAGCCGTAGCCCAAGAGAGAAAGGTGGTTTCCGTTTTTTGGGTCAACTCTATAGGTCATTTTTCCGGTAGGCTCACGACCTTGCATTGCAGAAGAACCTTCTTTTGAACCGCAACCGCTCAAAGCGGCAAAGGCAGCCCCCGCACCTACCAATTTGATAAACTTGCGGCGGTCCATGTTGTTTGAAACGTTATCCATAGCTACCTCGTAAATTAGCTATGAATATAGAAATTTATATCACGGCCATGTTGCAACTAAGCATTCCGCTGTTCCACCAATCATTTCAACTAGAATTCTATTCCCATTTGTTTTATAATCAGGAGGATAAGTAGAAATCTGTACTTCTTTCCAAGACCCAATAGTTTGGCCTGCTCCATTATTAAGTTTGAATTGAACTGAACTAATACTTGGAGATCCGCATCCGAACTTATCTGCTGACGGTGGATTAGGACCAGAACCATAAGTATCAAGCAATTCTATAACTGTTGTTCCAGTAGAAAATGGCTTTCTAACATCTATATCCTCAAATTTTATATAATTATTAGCCACAAATACGCTTACTGGGCAACTTCTAGAAGGAACGGTAACACCAGTGCATTGAACACTCGCTGTAATAGTTAAATCTCGTTGCCCAGTGGGAATAGTATTAGAAGCAAAGCTTAAAGAATCAGAATCCGGAGAAGTAGTTGGACTTGTTCCTAATGCATAAGTAACATCGCCACAACGTTCGCCGAGATCATCTCTTACCGATATTATATCTTTTACATATTCTTTTTTTGTTTTAGCTACATAGGTGGACGGCAATATTTGTGCAGGGCAAGCAGTCAAGGTTGGATCAGGAACTACCCTGGCTGTTACTTCTTTCAATATAATCTCTTCGTCATTGCAAGTTACCACCGCAACTGCTGTAATTTCTCCTGGCTCGGTAAATCTTAATCCTGTTGGTGATGGTGCTGGCGGCCTGGAGACAGGTATATCGGCATCGGTAAGACCGCCTCCTGTTATTTTATATGCAATATCATCATCGCACCCAGCAGCGGCAGCAGCATCGGTTATCGCAAGCGTGCTAAGAAGTTTGCCATTTCCACCCTCTGTTATGGACACATACACATTGGTCGTATTCAAAAAATAGATTCTGTTACTGCTAGCACTATTACCAAAAAGTCTGAAGTCAAAATCACCTGTTACCAAGATAATAGAATTGCTAGAACTGGAATTGTCACTGCTTGAACTTGAGCCAATATTGTTGCTAGAGCTGCTTCCTGTATTGCTTGAAGAAGAATTGTTATAAGGGCAATACGAAAGCAAATGCCAACCATCAGAACAATGACCATCTTCTGGAGCGGGGAGGCATTGTTTTTCTGTGTCGGAAACGCAATAATCCTGCGACACGCTGCTGGAAGGTGGCTCAACATACTCGTCCGGAGAAGGAGGAAGCTCAAGTTCTGAAGTGCAGGCAAAAAATAGCGAAATGCAAAGCGCAATCGCAAGTGATACGAGATAGAGATTAAACTTCATTACTCATCCTCCGTTAAAAAACAAATGTTAAAATTCCAGCTACAGCAAAAACACCCGCAGCAACACTTGAGATATTCCTAGATGTTTCATTGTCTCTCACAGTGTCCAAATTACGCTGCATACTTTCATGATTATTGGTGTACCAAATGGTATATTCTTCTTTGCTCACACCTGAGGGCCGTGTTTTGCTTATGTTGTTAAACCTATCCGTGTATTTCACAACGTTCAAATGACTCATAACCGCAAGAGTCGTGGACGAAGCTGCTGCTGCAAAAGTCAAAATTCTAGTCCAGCCACGCCAGCCAAGCCCACCACCAGCTGCCCCTTCCTTTACGCTTAAAGCATAATTCACATCCAAACTCTGCGGTTTAAGCGTGCCGTTCAAAAGGGAATCCGCGTGGGCGCGCCATGCAGCGTAGCCTTCCTTAGCCTCGAACCTAGCAATGGGTTTAAAAGCACCATCCACCTTGAGCGGAACCTCCCTGCGAGACAAAATTAGCTCTTTCATAGCTAGGTTAAAGGAAGAATCGCCGAAAACAAAAGGATAATTCAGGTAGCTAATACTTATGAGAAAACCCTCTAGGCTGCGGTTCATAACCTTTGCCGTATCAAGCGGTATTCCAACCTTGCCCACAAAATAGAACGGCGATTGAACACTTGTCGTATCAAAAACCTCAATATCAAAAAACTCTTTATCCGCATCATAAGCGCCGAGTGCTACTAAGGGACTCGAAGGTGCTTCCGTTATAATCAAACTTTCGCTCTCTATTATGTAGTTTTCAAGAACTTTTATTGTACGCGCCAACTTCTCTTTGTATGCCCCATGTTTTTGATTCAACCTTTCTACATATTTTACACTATCGGCTCGCAATAAATATTGCTTACGCTCATAATCCCGCGCAGTTTCACCGGGCTGCTTAGGAGGAAGTACAGGGCGTGATTTTATGTATTTATCAAATATTATCTCTCTCTCTCCGTCAATTTGCTCGCCTCTGGCTTTTACCCTTTTAATCCTATTGTAGTAGCCTTGCGTAGTTGTGTCTTTTGCGAGTATTTGCGGGAAATCCAACTCCTCTTCTTTGCTAAAAATGCTCGCTTCTGCCAAAGCCACGTTCAGTTTCAGCTTCTGCCCTGCCTGTAGGGTGAGGGTCGTATCCCAAGGCTCGAAGTTTTCCTTCTGTATTTTTATAACCATATAGCCCGGCAAAAAGTTGTTGTATTCCAACGGGGTTGCCCCGAGTGCCGTTCCGTTGACAGACACAGCAGCCGCAGCCGGATTGGATTTTATCTCAACAAAGCAGTAGAGCGAAGCCTGATTTTCCTCTATTTTTTTCTTCGTTTTCTCAAGTTCGGCAAGCCTATCCGCAAACACTTTGATATCACGCTGCGTTTTTTCGCTGAGTTCTTTTTCCCACTTTGCCTTGCGGGCGTCAAAATCCACCTGTTTCTCGTATTCGCCCTTTGGCTCCAAGGCGGGCATGGAAGACGATGCCTTTTGCTTAACGCCTTCTATTTCCGCCTGCATAGCGACGATGCTATCCTGCACCAAGGCTATCCTTTTGGAATATGTCTCAAAACTAGCGGTGTCTTTAGCGGAAAGCTCCGCTAAGTTAAGAGGGGTTGTTGGAAGTGCTACTGGCGCACCTTGCTGGGCAAAAACTGAGGATAGCGCAAACGTAGCGAGGAAGAAAATAGCTCTATTGATGTAAATGTTCATATCGCTTAAAATAGTAATTTTTTTTACTATCTTCTACCTATGAAGTTAGGTCTTACATTTGACGATGTGTTGGTTCTCCCAGGCGCGTCAAGCGTTTTGCCGCCGCATACCTCTATAAAAACCGAACTCGGAAAAATAAAATTGAACATCCCAATCCTAAGCGCAGCTATGGACACGGTTTCAACCTCCCAATTAGCAATCGCTTTGGCTCTGCAAGGCGGTATTTCCGTTATACACAAAAATATGAACGTAAATATGCAAGCGGATGAGGTTCGCAAGGTAAAAAGATGGGAAACCTGCGTTGTGCTAGACCCCATAACCCTAAACGCAGACGAACCGGTTTCCAAAGCCTTTGAAATTGCCTCTAGGCAAAAAATAAGTGGCTTCCCGGTGCTATCCGGTGGCAAACTCGTGGGCATAATAACTGGCAGGGACTTGCGCACAATAACAGACCGTAGCGTAAAGGTAAAAGAGGTGATGACAAAAGAACTCATCACAGCATCTCCAAAAGTTTCGCTTGCAAAGGCAAAGAGCATTTTAAATACAAACCGCATAGAAAAACTGTTGCTGGTGGACAACAAAAAACATTTAAAAGGCTTGATAACCCTAACCGATATTTTAAAAAGGGAATCTAACCCGGAAGCGTGCCTAGACTCAAACGGGCAGCTATGCGTTGGCGCAGCGGTTGGCACTGCCGCAGATACTCTGGAGCGAGCGGCAGCTTTGGTGGAAGCCGGTGTTGATATGCTGGTTGTGGACACCGCGCATGGGCATCACATAAATGTTCGCAACATGGTTAAAGCACTAAAGAAAAAATATCCGCATCTGACTCTTGTAGGCGGGAATGTAGCCACAGCGGAAGGCGTTAAGGATTTGGCAAAAAGCGGTGCTGATGTTGTAAAAGTTGGCATTGGGCCAGGCTCAATCTGCACCACAAGGGTTGTTGCAGGCATTGGAGTTCCGCAATTCACCGCAATTTTGGAATGTGCGGCAGAAGCCCAAAAACACGGCGTAAACATAATAGGCGATGGCGGCATAAAATATTCCGGCGATATTGTAAAAGCGTTGGCTGCAGGCGCACATGCCGTTATGCTGGGCGGCCTTTTTGCTGGGACGGAAGAAAGCCCGGGCGAGACCATTTTAGCAGATGGCCGCACATTTAAAAGCTACCGCGGAATGGGCTCAATAGGAGCCATGAAAGAAGGTTCAAAAGACCGCTACTTTCAATCCGAGATAAAAGATGGAGATGATTCCAAATTTGTTCCAGAGGGCATTGAGGGCAGGGTTCCTTATAAAGGGCCGCTCCGCGAGTTGGTTTACCAATTGACAGGTGGAATTCGCCAAGCCCTTGGATATGCAGGTGCTGAGAATTTGGCGGAGCTAAGGGCAAAGGCTCGCTTTATGCAGATAACAAGCGCAGGCTTGATAGAAAGCCATCCGCACAATATAACAATAACAAAAGAAGCTCCGAATTATAGGGCGTGAGGCAATGTAAATTTGTCCATTGCTAATGGATATTATTGTCCATTGCTAATGGACAAATTTTACTATATTTACCATTATGATACAACAAGAAACCATTCGCCAAGTTATAGAAACTCAAAAAGGCAAGCTACGGACTGCTCCGAATAGTTTAAAAAGAGAATTGCTTCCTGCATTGCCGAATAATTTGAATTCCCACGCCTTGATAATTTCAGGCATTCGCCGTTGTGGTAAAAGCACATTGTTATTGCAAATGTTAAAACAAAAACACAGAAATTCCTTGTATCTGAATTTTGAAGACCCACGATTGTTTGGTTTTGAATTGGCAGATTTTCAACTGCTGGATGCTATAATCTTGAAAATGAATGTTGAAAATTTATTTTTCGATGAAATTCAAATTATAAATGGATGGGAACGGTATATTCGCCAAAAACTTGACAAAGGTTATAGAGTTGTGATAACTGGTTCAAATGCTTCTATGCTCAGTAGGGAGCTGGGAACAAAGTTAACAGGGCGACATATCTCAAAAGAATTATTCCCATTTTCATACACGGAATTTTTATTGTTCAATAAGTTTAAGGCAGGTGCAGGCTCTTGGCAAAAATATTCAGAAATAGGTGGTTTTCCCGAAGTTGTGAAAACAGATAATTCCGATATTTTAGCAGCATTGTTTTCTGACATACTAAACAGAGATATAGCAGTTCGGCACGGAATAAGAGATGTTCTTTCTTTAAAACAGCTTTCCTCTTATTTGGTTTCCAATGCCGGAAGTTTGGTTTCGGCAAGAAAATTACTGCAACCGCTTGGAATTCACAGTTCAACCACAATTTTGGAATATTTCTCTTTTTTGGAAGACTGCTATCTGATAAATTTTATGCCTAAATTCAGTTACTCATCAAAAGCGCAAGCAATAAATCCTAAGAAAATATTTGTTATAGACCCAGGCATTTTATCGGTTGCCTCGCAATCGTTTTCTCCCAACAAAGGGCATTTGCTTGAAAACCTAGTTTATTGGCATTTCAGGCGGCAAGGGAAGGAATTGTTTTATTTTCAGGAAAAGCAAGGGGAATGCGATTTTGTTGTTTTCAAAAACGGCAAGTTTGAATTGGCAGTTCAGGTGTGCTACGAACTTAGCCAAGAAAATTCCACCCGGGAAAAGAACGGATTGAACGAAGCTTTGAATTTTTTTGGTAGCGATAAAGGCATTATTCTTACTTTTAACCAAAAAGACGCTTATATCCGCAATGGAAAGAAAATTGAGATTAAACCAGCGTGGGAATTTATGAACCTTACTCGCTGGCGAACATCCTAGTTCTCGCGGTTAGCTTCTCAATTACTATCCTGCCAATCCTTTAATCCTGGCCATCGGGGTTCAGACGTTCAATCCTTCACGCAACGAACACTGAACAAGTTGTTGTTCTTATTGTTGTTGTTCCAGTTGACGTTCTCGTTGTTGTAGTTCATGTTCCGGTTGTAGGCGTTGTTAGCAAAATTTCATTCAAATGTTTTTTACCCCATAAAATCGGGTTGTTTTGTATGTATTTCACAATTTTTGCGTATTCCGTTTCGTTGCGTATTATGTGTTCCCAATAATTGCGTTGCCATAATTTTTCCATTCCGTATCAACGATTTTTCCAAATGCGTTTAAATTCATCGTGTTCACCGTAGGGGCAGGGTCTGCCTGCCCCTTTTGCCATTGTTGCCCCTGTTGCCACCATTGTCGGGGTGTTTTGCCACGTTGTGCGGGTAAACCGGGGTTCGTAATATGCAAATCGTTTTGCGTTGGTAAATCGGGTTTCATAATTGGGCAGGCAGACCCTGCCCCTACATTGTTGACAATTTCCCCAAAATAATTTACACGGTTTTGGCAACACATCGTTATAAAATACGCCCCTGTATTTGCGTAATCATAATTTTGTAAACGAATTGAATGTCTGTGATGTAAATCCGAATTGTATTTCATCGTCTGGAATATATAAAACGTCTGAACCCCGATTCTCCCGATTCACCGATTTACCCGATTTTGTAACCTATTTCTTGAAATCGGGGGAATCCTAAAAATCCTGTGAATCGGGGTTCAGACGTTCACAACGCGCGTCAGTCCTGGAGACAGCGAACACTTCGCAAGAGGTCCTTACTGTTGGTGTGCCAGCGGGCGATCTCGTAGCTGTAGTACATATCCCGGCGGTAGGCGCTGTTAGCATTGTTCTCCGAGGCACCCCACCAGAGGCCGTAGTCGCCGACATCGAAGAAATAGCCATAGGAATTGCCGAAGCCGCCCGGCAGAGCCGCAAACCCGAAAGCGTCCTGACCATTGCCACCGCTGCTCCAGCCATATTGCGACTTCAAGTACCTAGCGGCGCAGTCATAGCAGCCCCAGTAGCTCTCAACATAATTTACCAGCTCGCTCCATTCATCATCGCTTGGGATATGCCAACCACTTGGGCAAATGCCACGGTGGTTCACATCGCTGCCGCCCCATAACTCGTTATTGTACCTCTTGTCTATGTTCATCGCCGTTGCCCAGTCGTAAAGACGACCGTATGTATTGCAGTTGGCGGGGTCATTGTTGTAGCATTTGCTACCAGCAGCATAGCAGCCCCAGTTCTTGGCCATCCATACCTGACCGCCAATTTC
>JAITFO010000110.1 GCA_031281265.1 Candidatus Fibrimonadaceae bacterium | reverse complement strand
ACGGAAAAGGAATTGTAGTCTTGCCACATATTCAGAGAACGCGGAGTGGAAGCCCCCCAAAGGCTTATCTCTCCGCAGGGAACCGCCTTGTCTGGAACGGCTATGGGGTCAAATTCGCCGGTGGCACTCTCATAAGAGGGCGGTGTGTTTGGGCAATCCGCCAAAGGCTTCACAGAGGACTGTTTTTCGCAAGAGGCTATGAAAAAGAACGCAGAAAGAATGGCTGCAAGTCCGGTGATTTTTAGCATATAGATAAGGTAGAAAAAAAATTTTTCTATATTTAAGATTTTTGGCACATATTTTGATAGATGGTTTTTTGGTATATATTTTGACAGATGGTAGCTGATGGAAGGCGATAAGATAGTTTCGGGGTTTAATGCAGGTCAAGCAAGAGCCGGTAGTTCGGCGCTTGACGTTGTTTTAATAATTGACCGAAGCGGGTCTATGGCTGGAACCGAAGGCGCCATGAAACGCGGATACAACAAGATGATTGAGTATTTATCGCGGCTGGGTAAAAGTATAACGATTTCTACCATATTGTTTGATGATTGCGATAATATTGATATTGTATGCAACGGACAAAAAGTAAATGATATTAAAAATGATATCCCGTTTGAAGCGGGTGGCTCAACTGCCAAATACGATGCTATTGGTGTGGCCGTTGAATACGAAAACGAAAGGAAAAAAGACCCGAAAAATCCCTTCCCAAATGCCGATGTTTTGTATTTGATGGTTTCTGACGGAGACGAAAATGCAAGCGTTAAATATGATGAACCCGGAATCCAAAAGGTAATGGACGCTGAACGTTCTCGCGGAGCTGATGGCAAAGGTAGGCGAGAATTTGGATTTATCAATGAGTTTGGCATTTACTCCCATAAAATTCAATCATCGATGAATGTCGATGAAAATCATTTACAAATTTTCTTGCGAAGCGATCGGGGAATAAACGCCTTGTTCCAAACGGTGGACATCGCGGTGGAAAATATGTTCTCGGATGGTCAAATAACATCAACTTGGAAAGAGAAAAGCGACTTATTACCAATCGGGAGCGTGACATTGGGTCAGGTTAGAACTATTGTAGGCCCAATGATAGCGAATTTTGAACAAAATGAACAAGCCTTGGCCGAACTTATCAAAATTGCGGGAAAGGGGATGACGCAGAATTTTGCGATTCAATATTCTGAATTTGCGAGAAGAATGCAATTGGCGGCAATTGATTCAAAAACCGAACACAACGACCTTAACGATATAATCAAGCTGTATATTGGAAGCCAAAAAGACCCTGTAGGCGCGCTGAAAGAAGCCGTTGCGGTTACCTCGGAAAGATGTCGCAATGGGTGTATGTTGGCTCTTGAAAAAATAAAAGGGATGGCACAAGACCAAGAGACAGTTGCAACACAGTTTTACGAAGCCGTTGAACAGTATTCGCTTAATAAAAAGGTTTTGAGGTCTATTCCCGCTGTTGCTGCGGCTATTGCGGGTAAACCCGAATCGGTGATGGACTACGAGATAAAAATCAATAGCTGGATGCGTAAACCAGATGAAGATTATATAAATACAATCGCCCTCACGTATGAACTGCGTAAAAAATGGGTACGTGATGCGTCCAACAAACGTTTAACCCTGGCGTTTAAACGTTATGCGGAATTTGCCGTTGACCCGCAAGGGTTGCTCGCGGGCAAATTGGATTTTGAACAGTTCCGTACCCTTTTAAAGGAATTGGAAGCGAGTTCGTTGCAAACCTTCCCCAACGGTACTAGAATATTGTAGATTATAAATGGGAGAAGGGAATGCAATATAGAGATTACGGCAAAACTGGCAAAAAAGTGTCTATGCTCGGCTTTGGGGCAATGCGATTTTCCGAAGTGGACAACCACGACAAATGCGTTGAGATGATTGTTCACGCAGCGCGAGGTGGCATAAATTACTTTGACACAGCACCCGGATATTTTGAAACCAGAAGCGAAACGGTTTGCGGCAAAGGTTTTGCGGAGTTGCGCAGGCAGGGGCTTCCGTATTATGTTTCCACAAAAACCTTTCAATCCAATGAATCGGAAATTCGCCGAGAGATAGAGGCTTCGTTGAAAAGGCTGGACGTGCCAGCGATAGATTTTTACCATATATGGTGTGTGACGAGTTTGGAAAATTGGAAAGAGCGTAAAAATCAGGGCATAATAAAAACCTTCCAAAAATTGAAAGAAGAAAAATTGATAAACCATATATGCGTTTCCACCCACTTGATACAGAACAATATAGCCGAGCTATTCACAGAGTCCGTATTTGAAGGCGTGCTATTCGGTTATTCCGCATATAATTTCAAAACCCGTGAAAAGGCTTTTGATGTTGTGCAGCAGAAGAATTTGGGCGCGGTGGTGATGAACCCTCTTGGTGGCGGTTTAATTCCGGGCAATCCAGAGCTTTGCAGATTTTTGCTGAAAAGCGGTGAGGAATGCAATAAAGAAAATGCGGTTAAGGTGGCTTTGCAATTTCTGTGGGATCACAAGCCTTTATCCGTTGCCTTGGTAGGCTTTGCAAATAAAGAGGAAATAGATTTAGCACTGAGCGCAGCGGAAACGCACACGCCTAGAACCGAAGCGGAATTAGCCACGGCAAAAGCGAATGCCTCTAAAAGTTTTGAAGGGATTTGCACAGGCTGCTCCTATTGCGATGATTGCCCCCAAGAAATACCCATTCCAAAATTCATGGATGCCTATAACAGAAAGATTCTGGAACAAGACGAACAGAACATTTACAACCAGCTCAAATGGCATTGGAATTTATCGTCGGAAGTCGCTGGCACTTGCTCACAGTGCGGGAGCTGCGAGAGCGTATGCACTCAGCATTTGAATATCATTGAGCGGTTGGAGTATATTGCGAAAAATGCTCCGAAATGATTAATGGATTAATGCGTTAATGCGTCTGGCGCGATTCGAACGCGCGACCTTCGGCTTCGGAGGCCAACACTCTATCCAGCTGAGCTACAAACGCAGGTTTGTAAATAATAGAAAATTTAGTCTTGCACGCAACGAACACTATACAGGTTGTTGTCCTTATCGTAGCTACTAATGCTGACACTCTCGCTGTTGTAGCTTATGCCACGGAGTGTGTTCTCTGTAGCACTCCACCAGTTGCCACTGTAGCCAACATTGTGGAAATTGTCAACATTGTCACTTGGATAGCCGTCTTCGCAGACATCGGGGCACTCAAAACCAAAATAGCAGTAGCCGCTAGGCAGAGCGGAAAAGCCGTATTCGTCTGTGCCATTGCCGTTATCTTCCCAGCCGCTCTTAGACTTTAATTTTTTTCCAGCGGTTGACGAGCCGCCAACAAAATTTGTGAGCGTTTTCCATTCAGCATCACTCGGCAAATGCCAGCCTTTTGGACAGGCTTTCATAGCCGTTTCCCAGTGATAAAGCCGTCCATATTTTTGGCAGTTGTCAGGGTCGTCACTATAGCACTTTGAGCCTGCCGCCTCATAATTTAAATTCTCCGCCATCCAAACCTGCTTGCCTATCTTAGTAGTCCAATAGGTTTGCTTGTCCCTAGTATCGGTTAATGTATTAGAAGATTCACCTGTTTTTTTCCAAGATATCAACCTATTAAGCTCCCAACAATCCGTGTCAAAGGGAAGCTGCTCCTCATAATACGTTATAGACCCTCTATCACCTTTTTTCACACTGTCTGGGGTTCCGTTTATCCATATATTTTCGCCGTTAGTTAAACGAAAGATAGCCATATCACGTCCTTCGTGGTCTTCTGGGCTTTCCAAATATACCACTTCTCTTGTTATGGGAGGGCCTTTTCTGTTGGGACATGTTTCTTCTCTGCTTCCCTCGCTATCGCTCTCGGTAACAGTTGGAGTTTCTGCCTTTGGCGGTTCGCTCGCGTTTTGCAAACAACGAACACTATTTAGGTCGCTCTTCTCGCCTTTGCTGTAGAAGACGTAGCTGCCATAGCCTATGTACCGGATGTAAGCGTTGTTGAAACTGTACTCATTGGCATTGCCCTCGGAGCTACTCCACCAGTAGCCGTATTGTCCAACACTGTAAAAATTTCCAGCGAAGCTGCTGGTGCCACTAGGCAGGGCAGAAAAGCCGTAATTGTCTGTGCCGTTACTATCATCAGGCCAATCACTAGTAGCTTTAAGAGACTTGCCTGCTGCTTCCTTACCGCCCGACAATGTAATCAATACTTCCCATTCCTCTTTGCTCGGCAAATGCCAACCGTCTGGACAGGCTTTTATAGCCGTTTCCCAATTATATAATCTGCCGTATTTTTCGCAGTTGGCTGGGTAGTTGTCATAGCACTTTGAGCTTGGCAAATCGATGTTCAAATTTTCTGCCATCCAAACCTGCTCGCCAATTTTGACGGTCTTGTATGTTTTGCCGTCTCTATTGTCGGTAAGGGTATTGCCCTTGCCGCAGGCGGTTAGTGTGAATGTTATGGCAAGCGTTAAGGTTGCGATGGGCAGGCTGACCCTACCCGTACGATGTTTTTTCATTGTGTTGTCTCCGTTTTAAGGATTGAATGTTGAAAATTTGTATGTTATCTGTTATGGAAACGCTAATTTTAGAAACCGATACATTGCAGAAAGCAATAGCAAGCAGAATACACACTCGTAGGGTGAAGTTGATAGATTTTGAAAGCGGAATAACTTTACTGCCACTAGATAACAGAAACGGCGTGGCGTTTAGCGCTGATGTGCAGGAAGAAAAAATGCTTGAAGAAGAACGAGAGAGTCGTTTCCACGCCCCTAAACTATCAGACTTAGAAGTTGCTGATATTAAGAAACAAATCGCGGGCACTCCATTCGAGGATTTATTCGGCGTGTTTGCAAATGAGGGTTGAATATGAAAAGCTATGAATCTGAGCTTGTTACCTGTGACCATCACGAGTTGGATAAGATAGCAAGCAAAGAGAATATTAAATTTCTTTGGATAAGATAGCAAGTTCATATTTAATCCTTGATGCAACGTACGCTGTATGAGGCACCGTTCTCCTTGTCGGGATTGTCTGGTTCGCCGATGTACATATAATCGTCGTCTCTAATTGAAGAATTCCACCAGTCGCCACCGATGCCACCATTGTAGAAATCGCAACCATCGCGACACAAATAGGAGCCACCAGGCAGAGCCGAAAAGCCAAAGTCGTCTGTGCCATTGCCGTTGTTATCCCAACCGCTAGTGGCTTTGAGTTTCTTCCCAGCAACTTTAACTCCGCCTGCGAAATCCACAAGGGTTTGCCATTCTTTATCGCTCGGCAAATGCCAACCATTTGGGCAAGCCTTCATTGCTGTGTTCCAGTCGTAGAGCCGTCCGTATTTATTGCAGTTGTCAGGTTTGTTGTCGTAGCACATTGAGCCTTCTTTCGCTTCAAAGTTCAAGTTCTCCGCCATCCAAACTTGCTCGCCGATTTTGACTGTTTTGTAGGTTTTGTTGTCTCTGGAATCTGCTAAATTCTTATCTTGCCAGTCCTCCAGCTTTCCGTTTTTGGCAACGAAAGGTGTAATGCCACATCCTTCGGCTGCGCACCAATCCGTAATGAGAAATAAGCCTTCGGCAACCCTTCCAACAAAGTAGAGGCTCCAACTTCCAATTTCATCGCCCATATCTGCACGCCAGTTTGGTTGTCCGTTTTCGTCTAATCCGGAGGGAAAATCGGCAGTGAAGTAATCGTTATTGTGGTCTCGCAAAACTATTTGGAACAGCCCATCTTTTTTGGAGTTTTTGTACCGTGCAAGCATCAAGCGGTTTGAATTTCCCTCAATGGAAAAATCGGCAATAACTTCCGTAAGAATAATCTTGCGTCCATTTTGCAGTTTCTCCATTGCGACAATCTCATCTTTGCTGGCTTTTAGACGCGGATATTTTTTCTCATTCTTGAAAACGATGTTATCAGGCACGCCGCCCCACTTTTCAGAATCGTTATATAAGAAAAAATTTCTGACACATTCCTTTTCTTTATAGTCAATGATTTCATATTCCAAGCCACAGCTAGTCTCATAATTATCGAAATAAAATTCCATATCTCTGGGTTCCCTGCGCTCTTTCTTTTCTCCAATGTACTTTATTTTGTGCATTTGGCTGCCATTTACAGCACGGGTGTATTTTTTGCTTGAACCGCTTCCAATAGCAACAAGACGTGTACAACTATCGTTGGCTACGCCCATACGCCATTTCGCTTCCTCCGCATCCGTATCCAAAACGCCGCATTCAAGGAATTTAGGCCCATCTTCGGTGGCGATGGTTTCTGCCGCTTCTGTTTCGCTGGCGGTTTCGGGCGGTTTTGTGTCTGTGCCGTCTTGCTTTTTCTTTTCTTCACAGGCGGTTAGTGTGAATGTTATGGCAAGTGCTAGGATTGCCGTGAGGGCGAGTTTTGCGATGGGGCAGGCTGACCCTGCTCGTACGATGATGTTTTTCATTAGTTTGTTCTCCTATGTTTATTGAACCGTAAAATCTATAAATGTTGGGAGGGTTCCTTCGGTGGTGGTTACTACTCTCCATTCGTCATTGCTAGGGGTTTTTACTACTATGCGGAGTTTGTATTGACCTGGGGTTACGGTGCTTGGGACTTTGTATGTTGCTGTCCTACTGGTACCGCTATTTGCGTTTAGGGATATTTCCCAAGTGCTCAAAATCGCTACTATATTGTTGTCGTAATCCATTAAGGCTACGCCCGCTGTGGCAGGGAAAGTTTCTGATGATACATTTTTCAATATGCTGCTAACTTTGAATCCCTCGTTTAT
>JAITFO010000070.1 GCA_031281265.1 Candidatus Fibrimonadaceae bacterium | reverse complement strand
GGGTTGAGCTGCGGCTCCTGTGGCAAATAGCCAGCCGTGCGGCCGTTTTCTATCCAAGCCTCGCCTTGAAAATCCTTGTCTATGCCAGCCATTATGCGTAGGAGCGTTGACTTTCCGCTACCATTCGTGCCGATTATTCCTATTTTCGCACCGTAGTAAAAACTCAAAGAAATATCTTTGAGCACTTCTTTATCGGGTGGATATTTCTTGCACACCTTGTGCATATAAAAGATAAACTTTTCTGGTGTTTTATTTTCTGCCATGGGGGTAATGTAGAAAATGTCCGTTTTAATGCATTCTTCCGCGATGACCGCTGTTACCACAGCAGGAATTATTATGACCGGCATAATGATTCCCATCGTGTTCATGCGAGTCCACCCTATCGCAATCTGTGCGACCGCAAGGGTCATCGGCAGCAAGCCCGTGGTGCCCGTGCCCGTCATTGTTATAATGACCGGAGTAATATACATCTCCATGTTGATGCACTCCTTGCTCAACGCAACCAGAAACAGGGTCTAACGTAGCACTGCTAACATTTTTAGCTGCGACTCCATTGCTGCCGCGTTCGTAACTGATGTGATGCCCATATTGCTGGTCACTGCCACAGCCTTGAGCAAAAGTCGCGCTCATTGCCAATACTGCAATGAACATACCAAAAATGAGTTTTTTCATAAAAACCTCCTATGTTGTTTGCTTATAGTATACGAATGAAGGGTAATGAAAATGGGGGGTCTGCAAAAATATTTGGTTTACCTACCTCGTTCCATCATATACCCGTGCCCGTGCCCACCTTGCCAAGGCTTTTCGACTGGCGGATGGTCTGTGCCCCAGTATCTCGCTCCGATAAAAATACCCAAAGCAAGCAAAAGAACGGCAATAGAAGTAATTATTATTATTTTTATCGCATTATTGTTTTTAACCGTAACAACCATTCCCATATGGCAGTCCGGAGGTGTTGGTATAGCCTGGATTTTTCCGTTATTGAATAGTACTATGCTTTTTGGGTCTCCTACTTGTACAATAACTCCTTTCATGAGTTTTCCTCCTCTATGGTAAAATGATGCGGCAGGAAGGAATATATATACGGATAATCCCCCTGCGATAATATGATAAGTGCTATTATATAGTGCCTGTAATTTTCCAAAGCCTTTTTGGGATAGAGTGCTGCGAGGCGTGAGACAGGCAGTTGGCGAGTTCTGAGCGTATCTGCCAGCAGGTCGGCATCTTGTCGCACGGTTTCCGCAACGTGCATGGCAATGCGGCGAGAGCGTTCTTGCTTGGGGCATTTTTTGAGCAGCACCGCCCACGAAAAACCCCATTTGGCAAATTCGCTGTTTATCTCTTCAATTTCAAGACTCAGTTTTTCTTCTTCTTCTGCCTTGTTATATGCCTGTAGAGATATTTCGGTTTCCCATGTAGTGTCTTTTTCATTTATCAGGGTGGAAAACGAAAAAAAGCGTTTCCGTGCAGACAGTTCTTTTCGAACGCTGTCGAATAGACGGTTACGGATTACCGTTGCCGCATATTGAATAAATGCCCCTTGCTCTTGGTTGTAGGTTTGAACGCTGTGTGCAAACGCAAGCATGGCATCTGTAAGGTTATCTGCTCTCGACTGACTTTTAAAAAAAGAGCTTGCAACGCATTTTTTTATAAACGGCATATAATCAAGGAGCAAAGCATTAAGGAAGTGTTTATCGCTTTTTGCAAGGGAGACTTTTTCAGTTAAGGTTAGGAGGTTCATACAGTTACACCAAACTTCAAAAGCCCTATTTGGCAGGCTTTCCACAAAACAACATCTATATATCCCTTATTCAGCCCTGTGGCTTTTTCTATCTGTGCAAACATTTTATCACAGAGTTTTTTCACATTTTCGTTCAGAGGGAAACCTTCCTTCAAATCGGATTTTCCAAGTGCAATTCCAAGCCTTTGAATCCAAACATCGTATTTAACATTGCTTATGCCCAAATTACGTGCCAAATGATTTTTGGTTATCTCGCCTATATGCGGCAGCTTCGCCAGATAGCTCAATTTTTCGCTCTCCGTTTTCTGCTCATAAAATCCATCTCTGAATTTTTTGCGTTCATTCCAGATTTTTATTATCGCTCTTATTTTATTCACATTTCTAAAGATGAGGAGCAAATTCCGCTCGCAAACCTCGCCGCCGCCGTTTATAAAACTCATTATTTCACTGAATTTTCTCTTTGCTATCTTTTGCCTAAATCCTCCAGCCAAAATAACATAAATACATTCCTCCGCAAATTCCTTTGCATTCAAAACAGGCGGTTCAATCAGTCGTTTTTTTATAGTCTCAAAGTTATCCTTATCTTCGCCCAAACCCGAATCTATGATGTGTTTTTCAATGGCAAAGAAAGTCTTGGCGGTTAAGCGGAAATGTTCATTTACATTGAATTCGCACATTATGGGGAAAGGTAGTAATTTTCTAATTTTGTATAGATGCTTTTGCTTTGTTAAATATAGTCAAACTTGCAGAAGATGATGTAAAAGCAAAAAGAACTAAGAGAGCAAATGTTGTTTTTTCTGAAATCAAAGATATTTTGATTGAAAAACTAATGAGAAAGTAAAAAAAGTTTTGTCATTTTTTTGTATATTTAATAAAGGAAAAACGACTTAAAGTCGAGAAAAAAGAGACCTTGCACCCCAAGGTCTCTTTTTTGCGATTTTTCCTTTATTAAATATACAATTTTTAGCTACGTTATGGGGTATGAGACAAAATAGACCCCCCACCCCCCTCAAAAAGGAGAACACACTATGAAAAACTCAAGGACTAAACAAATAGGCATTTTCGCTTTGCTTATGTCTGCAATGGCTATGTATATAGCGGGCTGCGAAAAAGATACCCAATCGTTGCTAATAGGACAATGGGAAGTTGTTGAAAGCAGCTTGGATGATATAATATTGTCTTCGGGAGCCAAGGAGGAATATTTTGCTGATGGAACCGGAATATCGGAGGTCAATATTGAAACTCTTGGGCAAGTGACTGTGAGTTTTACATGGAAAATAGACAGCGAAGGGAGGCTAGTCATTGTATCCCAAGATATTGCGCAAATATATACCATAGTTGAAATATCAAAATCAGCTCTAGTTTTAGAGGGGGATATTCCCAATTATGGCAAAATGCGTACAAAATATTCAAAACGAAAAAAAGGCGAAAAAAGCGCCCTTACCGATGGTATTGCTCCTAAACAAGTAAAAGAGCAAAGTGATAGCAAAAGCTATAAATCTGTTGAAATGCCTGATGGTAAAATTTGGATGGCTGAGAATTTGAACTACAATACCGATGGTTCAAAATGCTATGTTGATGAAACTCAAAATTGTGACAAATACGGTCGGCTCTATAATTGGGAAACTGCCAAGAAAGTTTGCCCAAGTGGTTGGCATTTGCCTAGTGATGCAGAGTGGGATAAGTTGATAAACGCTGTAGGTGGCAAGGAGACGGCTGGCAAACATTTAAAAGCAAAAAATGGCTGGGGCGATTATGAAGGGCAAGTCGGAAACGGCAAGGACACATACGGTTTTTCTGCCCTGCCAGGGGGTGCTAATTGCCCTTCTTTTGGCAGTATCTTTGATATCGGTGTTGAAGGTATCTGGTGGAGTGCCACTGAGAAAAATGCTGGTAACGCTTATTACAGGAGCATTAGCTATAGCAGCAATTTCAGCGGTATGTACAAGCACGATGACGACAAGGAGTGCTGGTTTTCGGTTCGTTGCATAAAGGACTGAGAAAAAACTAAGGGTATATACAAAATGGAAGACTTAAAGATAGACCAGTTTACGCTTATGCACAATGGTAAATTTTCAGCAAAAGCTTTGCTGGAAATAAGAGAGCAGTTAAAGAAACTTGACGATAGCAAATTTGGTTTCATTGCTACCCAAGACTACAAAGAACCAAGCACCTTGTTTTGGATATCCATTTTTCTAGGCAGTTTTGGCGTGGATAGATTTATGCTGGGGCAAATAGGATTGGGGTTGGCAAAATTGCTTATACCTTTCCTGCTATTGGTAATTTGTTCCGTGCAATTTCTGACAACTCTTGGAGACGACAAAGTTGCATCACTTACAGATTTTGCAGATGTATCAGTTGAATATATTGTGAACATAATTGCTTGTTGCACAGTTTATTTTATTTGGTGGATTGCAGACTGGTTGTTCTTTATCAAAGAAGCCACAAAAACCCTAAACTTCGAGAAATTTCAAAAAGCCATATTAAGAGTGGTGGATTACAATCAATACGTAAATGTCATAAAATCAGATACTCTTATTGCTACTGAAAATCAAAATGAACACAAGAAATGCCCTTTCTGTGCGGAAGATATTAAAAAAGAGGCTAAGATATGCCGTTTTTGCCAACGTGCCATACCATAGCATTGAACCCGTGCCACATCGGTACAACCTCGACAAGCTCTGTGTTCCCAAGGGTTTGGCAAGGAAAACAAAAGCGGGAAGAAACATAGGAGAAGTGTATGGATATCGCTAGTCATTTTTTATCACTATCTATAATTCTTTCAGTCTTGGCTTCTAGTCCGAAAGTTAGAAATAAGATTTGGAAGGGTCTCGATCTAGATAAAACGTCTAATGTGGAAAAACAAAGGCACGGCTTTCTAACATTTTGGCTTATCTTTACGCTTGTTGTATATATAATTGCTATAATAGGTTTCGTATATATATTGAGCGATAAAAATATGTTAAAAGAAATGGAAATGTCTATAAAAGATACGATTGGATATATTGAATTATTTATTATTGAATGTTTAAGTTGCATTTTGCTCTTAAAATGGAAAATAGAGGGTTTCATTTTAAGTTGCCTTGTTTCAATTGCTACGATTGTAATTGATCCAAATATATCTTCAATCGCCTTTGCAATCATTGGGCTTGTATGGATATACGCATTATTGCAATTAAAGAAAAATGACATTTCCGCTTGGACTCATTTAACGGGTAAGTATTCAAAATTGGACAATATCGCAAGTGTTGCCAGCACTAACGAAAGCAAAAGCCAAGAAGAATATAAGAAGTGCCCTTTCTGTGCCGAAAGCATTAAAAAAGCTGCCACAGTATGTCGCTTCTGCCAGCGTAATGTGGAGTAATTCAGCAATCGGGTGAATCCTTGAATCGGGGGCATCGGGGTTCAGACGTTCTGACAAAAAGGTATATCATTTCGCATTTGGGGCGTAATCATACGCCCCTACAAATCTGTATCATTATGTTTTTTTAACGCATCGGGTTGTTGTGCCAAATTGTATTATTTTGTAGGCTCTGCCTTTTTCCTATGTATTTTATGCCTAAACTTCAGCAAGGCAAGGTTAATTTCAATGTCCGTTTCCATACCGGAAACTTCCAAGCTACTACCTAAAACATCGGAAATAATCTCGCCGCTTTTCTGCATCAAAGCATTTTGTTTTTCTTTGCCGGGTTTTTTAGCCAATTCGCCGACATTGCGAGACAATTCCCTTATTTTTGCAAAAGTCTCAACTATTGCTATTGTAGTCTGCGTAGCTTTGGGACTTTTAAGGATTGTAGCAAGCATATAAAGCCCTTTTTCGGTGAAGGCTTTTATATTTGTTGGCGAAAATTTCAATTTTTGAAGGTTATCAAAAATTTTGATAACCTC
>JAITFO010000117.1 GCA_031281265.1 Candidatus Fibrimonadaceae bacterium | reverse complement strand
TGAATGTCTTTATAGAATATCGGCATTTCCATTTCCCTTGCGAAATTTAAGTTTGCCGATCTCATCTCTATTTCCAAAGCACGCTGATAAATCACTTCTTGGAAACCATTTCCAAGCGTTCTATGAACCTTCATAGCACAGCCAATAATCTTACTAGTAAGCATTTCATACTGCATAATCGGGAAAATCCTCCAAATCGGGTGAATCGGGGTTCAGACAATTGCGGTTGGTTTGAATCTCGGTCATTTTATTCTCCATCTAAAGGTTTATTGCCTATTAGACGAATGTCGGGCGGAAAAAAATTCAACTTTGCATATTTTGCAAACAGATGTTGACGTTTTTCGCATTTTTTGGCAATTTTCCATATTTATAGCAGTTCCGCTGCCACGATTATTGTGGTGCGGTGCAAAAAATAATATATATTACTACTATTCATCTTAAAATAGGGGTCTCTTTATGAAAAAAGTCTTAACATTGCCAATTTTTGCTTTGGCTGCTTTGGTTTCGCAAGCTCAAGCCGAGGTATGTACTGGTACTAATGGGGCTACTGCCTGCCAATGGGACACAGGTTGCTTCACAATAAGTACGGAGTATTCATATACATCTACTTGCAAAGGCTCTGTGGAAGGTGGCAATCCAAGCCATCCTGTTTGCACTTGCGAACAGTTGATTAAGAATTGCACAGACTATGGAGCTCTATATTCTGGAGTTACAGGATTAGATGCTGCACCTTACGGCGCTGGCTGGAAATGCATAGAACACGGCGGCAAATATCAGGGTGGCAAATCAGACCCTAAAGCCAGTGGTAAAAAATAACAAAACCCAGCGGCAAAAAATAACTTGACATCGCTAGCAAATATTGCTATATTTGCTAGCGAGGAATTCTATCCACACGCGCAAGGGTTTTGCGAAATCAGGATAGATTGGCAAAACGATGAGCGACGTGGAAGAAAAATCCGAAGGCGAATGTACATTCGCCGACTTGGGGTTATCCCAAGATATAATGCAGGCTATCCAAAAAATAGGCTACGAAAATCCAACTCCAATACAGGCACAGACAATACCCCTGCTTTTATCGGGCAAAAATCTATTGGGCACAGCACAAACAGGAACTGGCAAAACAGCCGCCTTTACACTGCCGTTGCTCACACGCATTGATTTTGACGGCAAAAATCCATCCATGCTGGTTTTAACGCCAACCAGAGAACTTGCAATACAAGTTTCGGAAGCGATAAAAAAATACTCGGCATTTATGAAGGACTTTCACGTTGTGCCCGTTTATGGCGGGCAAGACATGGGCATTCAGCTCCGTGCATTAAAACGCAAAGCGCAGGTTATAGTTGCAACTCCAGGGCGCTTAATAGACCACTTGGAACGCAGAACCATAGACCTCTCCGGGATACAAGCCATAATACTCGACGAAGCGGACGAAATGCTGGACATGGGTTTTCAAGAAGATGTGGAATACATTTTAGAGGCAACGCCAGAAGGAGCGCAAAGAGCCTTGTTCAGCGCAACCATGCCTACCGCCGTGCAGAGAATTGTTGCTACATACCTCGGCGATTACGAAACCATAAGGATAACGGGCAAAACAGCAACCGTGGAGAAAATTCGCCAACGCTACTTGCCAGTTCGCCAAGAACATAAAATGGAAGCCCTGACTAGGGTATTGGAAAACGAAGAATTTGAAGGAATGTTGATTTTTGTGCGCACCAAACAGGAAACCGCAGAGATAGCGGAACGCTTGGAAGCAAGGGGCTTTGACGCAGTTCCCCTTTCCGGAGACTTGGCGCAGAGTTTAAGGGAACGCACTTTAAACCGCCTCAAAGAAGGCAAAATAGACATTGTGGTTGCAACGGATGTAGCCGCTCGCGGTTTGGATGTGGACAGAATAACCCACGTGCTTAACTACGACATTCCCTACGATACCGAATCTTACGTTCACCGCATAGGGCGCACGGGGCGCGCCGGCAGGGACGGCAATGCCATATTGTTTGTGACCCCAAGGGAAACCCGCTTGCTCACTATGATAGAAAAGGAAACCCGCCAAAAAATTGAAAAGATGAATTTACCGACTGGCGAACAAATCAGCAATAAAAGAGTAGCTAAATTCAAGGAAGAAATTGCAAAAACGGTTAATGAGAAAAGCGATTTAAAGGATTTCAAGGATTTAATAGAAAACCTGGCTATGGAACAAGCCATGGACATTGCGGATATCGCCGCCGCCCTTGCCTATATGAACCAAGAAGAGCAACCTCTTTTCCCAAAAATGGAGCCTTTGGAAGCAGATGTTTCGCGCAAAAGGGACAGGGAGTTTTCCGGGCAAGGAGCAAGGGAAGGCAGGGGGTACGAGAGATCCGAGAGGAGGGGCCGAGGTTCTGATAGGGGGCACAGAGATGGCAGCTTTAGCGATATGGAATCCCCGGAAAGCGGAATGGAGCGTTACTATCTTGGCGTAGGCAGAATGGACAATGTTTCCCCAAGGGACATAGTTGGAGCCATTGCAAACGAAGCAAATTTAGAATCAAAATACATAGGGCATATAAAGCTATTTGAAAAATTCAGCACCGTGGATTTACCGGAAGCTATGCCAGAAGATGTTCTGAGCATCCTTCGCAGGATGACCATAAAAAACCGCCCATCTAAAATAAGGCTTATGACCGACAAGCCCCCTGAACGCGAGCGCAGCGAGTATTTTGAAAAAAGCAGCAGAGATGGCCGCAAAAAGGACAGAGACAGAAGACCCTTTAAGGGAGATGACCAGCCGCCTAGAAAAACAAGGCGATTTGGCAGGCATTAAATCTGTTCATCCGGCTTTTTGTGTATAAGACTGCTTATGAAAAGCAACGCAATCCCTATGGTGACCCATGAGTCCGCCAAATTGAATGTGGGCCAGCGTTCATAAAACATATCTGGAAAGTCCACATCTATAAAATCAACAACCTTGCCTATGCGAAGGCGGTCGCAAAAATTCCCAAGCGCACCGGAAATTATAAGAACAATCCCAAGCCTGGACATATAATCTTCTTTGTGCAAGCTCCTGAAAAAATAAACAGCGCCTAGGCAAGCTACAACAGTGAGTACTCCGAAGAATATCGTTGGTGAAAGCCAAGGCAGAACGGTTTGCGGCTTCATGGAAAAAGCGGCATTTTCGTTATATATAAGCGTAAAACGAAGAAAGTTCCCTATTATAGATACGCTCCAACCGAGATGATGGGAACTTGCCCAGAATTTGGTAATTTGGTCCATAGCTAATGCAAAAACACCTACAAACGCATAAATCCAAGTTTTGTTAAAAATATACATGGTTTGGTAAATATAATAAATGTTGATGACAAAATTTCTACATTAACCCCCATGCGTTTTTTACCCATTGCCCTAGTGTTTTTATGTGGAGCGGCTCTTGCTGCGGATGTTTCTTTTGAAGGGACATTGGATGCCGATTACGGAAATTACCTCGAGAAAAATTTAAATGCCAATAATGCCGCAAATCACGACATTAGGCTAAAAATGAATGTGGATATGGATGAGAATGTACGCGTAGTTGTGGGTGCAGCCTCTAAAAGCACCTTTGTAAACTCGGAAGGCTCAACTGAATTTTCAAGGATTCGCCACAGAGAAGAAGCCACCCCCATAAGCTCCGATAGGTGGACTCCCTTTGAATTTGACGGAATTTCTTTGGAATGGACGGTCGGCAGGGGTTTAACATTTATCTTTGGCGACCTCTCCTATTCCTTTGGCAGTTTTAATTACTATTTCTGGCGTAACCCAGATTATTACGCCGCTATTCTAACAACTCAAGGAATGCGCGGCGTAGGTGCTAGGCTGGGAGATGACGGCTATGTCTATATTGGCGCAGGCGATGCAAACAATAGGGGTAACAGGATTGTCGCAAGTTATGCGCTCACCATTCCGGGCTTAGACCGAGTTGATAATAAGCTAACTATGGCTCCCATGCTGGATTTAATAAAAGGCGGCGGACGTGGCCATCGCTATACAGTTGGCGTGGATGCCAATTATTCTCGCAGCTACACGGAATTTAATTATGCGCTTCGTGGCATTTACGGATTACACCCAAGCCACGGGAATTATGTGAATACATTCACCTTTGAACCGAGCTTAAACTATAAGAGTTTCAGTTTGGCAAGTACTTGCTATTGGGCTTTATTATCCGATTCCTCGGAAAGTTCCGTTCCCGTGACAGTCAATGATACTTACACTTCTGATGAGCGCCTCATTTACATAGAACCAGCTTATTCTTGGCATAAAAAATTCAGTACAGGGCTAGGTTTTGAATGGCATAAACCCGGTGATGATTTACGTGACTGGTATTTAATTGCCCCTACTGGTTATCTCTACCCAACGGCAGGTGTGGACTTGGCATTTTGGTTGAGCTATGCCATAACGAAAGGGCCTAACAAATCGGGTTTTGGGATAAGCTCATCTGTTAAGTTTTAACCCGTGTTAATATCTTTAATTGCCGCCGTTGCCGAAAATGGCTTAATAGGAAAGGACAATAAACTGCCTTGGCATTTGCCTGCGGATTTGCATTTTTTTAAAAAAACAACTCTTGGGCATCCCATAATAATGGGACGAAAAAATTTTGAGAGCATAGGCAAGGTTTTGCCCGGCAGAACGAATATAGTACTCACAAGAAATGCCAGTTTTGCGGAAGCGGAGAATTTGAAGGTTGCACATTCGTTAGAAGAAGCCTTTGAAATTGCGCGAGAAACAGGCACGGATGAGTGCTTTGTTATAGGCGGCGCGGAAATTTATAAAGAAGCCTTGCCGCTTTGCCAAAAACTCTACATAACAAAGGTGCATGGGATTTTCGAGGGCAATACATTTATGCCCGAATTTGAAAAAGACTTCCGCAAAATCAGCAGCGTGAGCAATTTAAAAGACGAAAGGAATGTTTACGATTACGACTTTGAGATTTTTATCCCAAATTCCTGTGCTTCCTGATATTTACCAACTCCTCAATGCGTTTATTCAATTCCGCTTCGCCTAGCAATTCTTCCAGCAGGCAAGGCATTCTCCAGCTCCAGTTCTCAGAGCCAACGGTACCGGGGGTGTTTACCCTATCGACATCTGGGTCTTGAGGGATGAATTTCTGCGAAAGAGCCATAAAATCCTGAAGCGGCAAAATGGCTAGCAAACTATTGGCATTGAACAAGTTTCCTATTATCAACTTCACATGCTCTTCCGATAAAACCGCAGGAGGGCGGTCGCTTTGCCCTATATGCTTCCAATAAAAATCCCTGTCAAAATCGTGCTCGTTCCAAAGCCCCAAAAGCGTGGAAGAATCATGGTTGCTGGTTGTGCAAACAGAAAGGCGAGGATACTCCGAATACGGAATGTAAGGGCTTCCCGGTTGGCTCCAATTGCGGCTCCACCGCTCCACTCTAAGAGCCAAAATCTCTAAATTCTGCAAAACATTCGGGACGCAATTCGGAACAGCACCCAAATCCTCTGCACACACAAGCATATCAGCTTCTTTGGCAAGAACGCCCAAAAGTCTATGTCCGTTTTTGCCCCATAAGTCCTCTTGTTTTGCCTCGTTGTTTTTTATTATGTCTCTGATTGCATTTCTCTCGTGTTCTGGCAATGTCAGCAGTACGGGAGCATTATACCAGTACCAGTAGGGCCAAAGAGTTTCTTCAGTGCTGCTCGGCACAAATATTCTATCCCAGTAAACATTCAGCAGAGCGTCCTTAATGTGCTGTTCTTCCTGCAAAGAAATGATTGCACGCTCGGAACGGTATTCACTGCGCAAAATATAGCGGTCATCTCGCAGATGCTCAAAATATTTTTGTTTAACATTTTCCGTATCAAAACTAAACCAATGCCCAAGCTGCTCTTCACCAAAATTCGGAGTGGTTAAATAATGCACGGTTTCCCTTGGAATTCCGGCTTGCAAAATTTCATCCATGTAGATTGGAACAGAGGGGACAAAATGCCCTAAAATTCCGGTGTGCTCCGTTTCTGGCACAACCCATATACGGAAAAATCCCAAAACGTGATCTATGCGGTAAGCGTGGTAAAATTTTGAAGCGTGCTTAACCCTATCGCGCCACCAGCCAAAATTCTCCTTTTCAAGGTTATCCCATCTGTAAGTAGGGAACGCCCAATTCTGACCGCTATAACAGAACATATCGGGCGGGGCACCCGCACGATTTTCAAGGCTAAAGAATTGCGGGGAGTGCCAAACATCTGCACTGTCTTCGTTTATCAAAATGGGAATATCGCCTTTTAAGCGAACACCTAGCTTATTAAGCTCGCCAACCGCTTTTAAGAACTGCTCTTCCGCAACCCATTGCATCCATTGTTGAAATACAACATCGCTTTCTTTAGGTTTTTCTTTTTTTGTCCATTCTTTCCATGAGGCTTCGTTGTTTTCTGCTTTGAGAGCGCAAAATACGGCATAAGGACGAAGCCAAGGGTTCTGTTCAATCCATTCCTTGAAACTCCCATCCGCTAAAATATCTTTCTTTTTTTTATCAAAAATCATCCGCAAAGCATGGCGTTTGTAGCGAACAACTTCTAAGTATGGAATGCGAGGTTTCTTTGCGAACTCGGCATTTTGTTTAGCTGGCTCATCCCCTAAAATCTCACCTGCGCCTTCTATATCTTGCAAGCGTATATAAACGGGGTTAAGAGCAAAGGCACTTCTCGCGCTGTAAGGGCTAGATTCTTCACCAGTGTCGTTCACCGGCAAGAGCTGAATTAAATCCAGTCCGCATTTTTTTGCCCATTGCCCAAAAGGAACAAGGTCTAAAAACTCGCCTATTCCAACACTCTCCTTAGAACGCAAAGAAAACAAGGGAACAACAACACCTGTTTGATAGGTGGAAATTTTACCGTAATGCATATAGGGAATATAGAAAAATCTCACGAAAAAGTTATTTTTTTCAAAAAATTATCTATTTTATACAATAGTTCACTCAAAATGGAGCTTTATTGCTATTATGGATAAAACAAAAATATTCGTTGTTAAAGCGGCTATAACCTTGCTCGCTCTTTCATTAGTTTCATGTTCTTCAACGAAACCTGTAACAACAGGCTTAAGAACAAATATTGAAAATTCTGGTTTGCAAATGAATAATAGTTCACTTAGATATTATATAGATAGAGATGTTGAACTGAAAGCTTCAGCAACAGCTACGAAAGTGAATAAGTCAGGAGAAGGAGTTGAAGCAACAGTTAAAAAAACGAGGAGCTATGTGCTTATCACAGATGGAACCGCTGGAATGTGCAAAGAGGCAGGAGGGGATTGGCTAACGGTCGCTTTTGAGCCGGATTTTCCAGGAGCTACGTTAAAATTTGTTAAAACTGCAAAAGGAGATTACAAAATACATTATACTGACAACGGTTTAATTATATATAATGGAGCAACTTTTCAAATTCAAGAAAAGCCAACTTATTGGTATAACCGATTTTTATCCATATTCAATGATGCAAATGGGCGCAATGCTAGGCTTGAAATAGTTTATGATGCTAAAGAAGAAGAAAAGGTTAAAAACAGAAAGGCAAAAGGTTACTAACGGGGGGAACGCCACAGCGAAATTCAGAGTTAATCGGTGGCTACTATGTAGCTATATTAAAACGCAAATTCAGCAACCTCAACTTTTTTATCTTCTTTTTTCTGCGCCTTAGACATTTGCAGAGATACAATTTGGCGTTGCTCGGTTTTGTCGGAGTATTTTGTGAAAATCTCCGCCATAATGGTAGATGGGCCAGCCGCGGTAAATTGGCGGTCTCCAAAATAATCCACATAAACCTGATATTTCCCCTTTATTGCCCTTTTCAAAAGGAATTGCTCGGGACCATAGCCACCTGTATTATCTGTGCTTATGCGCCCACCTATGCCCGTTTTGCGGCGGCTGTAAGAGCATATTTCGCCGTTTGGGTCTTTAACGTACAGGTCAATATCGGTGTTGTTCATATTCCAGTTTATAACCACACGAATATCAATGGGAATGTTCATTATCAGGCGTTTGTCAATTTTTGATGTATTCAGTTTTGCGTTTTTGGCAATCAAATTATTTATTTCCATAACCACAACTTCCTCTATTCCTCGGCTACGCTCCGAATATGGCCTTAGGAGCAATGAATATAGCGAATCCAATGCCGCCTGCATCTCTCCGTTTTCGGCAAGGGCTAAAGCGTAGTCGCGGTAGCTTTGCGGTTCCATTGGCCGCCACTGAATTACCTTTTGGTAAACAAATTTTTCAAGTACGTGTTCGCCGTATTCTTTAAATCTATAGCCTAGCAATTTATAAAGCGAAGCATTTTCTAACTCCAAATCGGCAATGGATGTGAGTATGCGAAGAGCGGCTTCTCTGTCTTTGTGAGTGTAAAACCAGTCTGCCATATCAAAATAAAAAGTTGGCGAATTGGCATAATCAGTTCTCGATTTCAAATATATCTGATAATCTTCCGCAGTTTTTCCCGTTAATTTTTTCAAATACTCATTATCTTTTTTAATGGATTTAATAGTAATCGTAGGTTGTTCACCTTCCCTGGTTCTAGCAGTGAGCATACGTAATTCACCTCGTTCTTCTGGCATATATTGTTGCCCTTTTCCTCTTGGTTTTCCGCCGCCACCCTCCTTCTTCCTATTACCAATACGTGGTGCTTCTCTTACATTTGAATTTGCACCCCTTTCCGCTCTTATCATTCCCCCAGCACCACCAATTAAACTGCCGAGCATACCGTCAAGGCCTCCAGAACCGCCTTCTGCGTAGCCATCGTTAAAGCTGCCGCCTGCACGGTCGCGGCTGGGCATTAGGTTGTAAGCTGCTATCGGTTCTCCATCTGGTGTGGGATACTTAGGTTTTATAAGCATGAAATTGGTATCCCACCATTTTTTTATGTCTTCAGCAGCCTTCACTGCCTTCTCAAGCAAAAGCAAATCCTGCCTTCTATCCATTTCGTTTTCTTTTTGCCTGCGCTGATACTCAGCTCGCAATTCTGGTTCGGTAGCAGGCGGTTCAATTTTATAGCGAATATAGTCGCTGAGTGTTTCAAGCACAATCAGCGATGTGTTCCGCGTGACAATGCCAAATTGCTGCCCTAATTCCGTAAGCTCGGCACGGTTCCTTTCGTAGTTCAAATCCAATTCCGCAATTTTTTTCTGTGCCCATATTCTATACACATTCCCCTGAGTGCTAGCATTTTTTGTATCCAATTTCACTTTTATCCTTTTCTCAACTTTATTCCCAAAACCAAAAAGCAAAGTGAGTTCAGCATCATTTGTCTCAGAAATACCCGCCACAGAAAAATTGCCCTGAACAGGCATTGCTACACTCGGATATACCTCGCGCAACGCATTTCCGTGTTCCGTTCCCAAAAATTGCAGCGTTTCGTTCATCAACTCATCTTTCAGTTTCTCAGAAGACAAAGCATTGACATTCACAAATTTGCCTTTTGTTTTGCCAGCAATCAATTTCATAGTGCTGTAATCGGCTTTTGAAGATGAAACAATGCTATGTATGGGGCGGTTTACCTTGGTATTTCCTATAAAATCGGCATTGCTCAAAGTTGAAATTCCATCGGAGAAAAATAAAATCTCATCTCCTTCAATATCTTTCAAGTTGATTTTTGAAAAATCGGTTCCGCCATCATAAACCGCCTTTTCCAAAATGCTTTTTAATTTTTTCCAATTACCTTTGGCTATTTTTTTAAATGTGTTGTTCAAAAAGTAAAGATGTACATTGGCATCTTTATTTTCAGCAAAAAGCATATTCAGCATTTCCATTTCGCGTTGCAAATCGCGCTGCGAGCCGCTTAACGAAACATCCCATATTATTGCCAAATTGCTACTCCATTGTTTTTTTCGCATTTCCATTCTCGGAGCAACCGATGTAAAGAAATAGTAGCTTCCCTGCGCTGGCTGCATCATAACCTGCGGAATATCAGCAGGGGCGGGCAAGGCAAAAATCAATGCACGTGAAGGGCGGTAATTTTCGTGGGAAAATGCGGCTACATAATTTTCCCCTGCTATGTCAAAGCTGAGTTCATCGTCAGATTCGGGTACAAGAGGTTTTAGGTTGCCTTTCCAAACCGTTGCCTTTACCGCAAATTTTTTGAGAGAGTCGGGGTAAGCCATTGGCAGGCGGTAATACAGCAGCCCTCTTTCAAGGGTTAATTCCTCTTCATAGCCGATTGAAATTGTGCGTGTTCCATTTCCGGGAATGGGATATATACGTGTGCGAAAATTGTTGCCCTCAACCATTTCCAGCAAGCCAGGGTCTACCTGCCGCTGTTCTATCTCCTCAAAAACCTCCGTAGCTCTCGCTTTTTCCACTGGCACGGCATCACGCATTTTGCCATTTATATCCAGTGCGTAATGGGTCACGGTGCGTCCGTCTGGCAAGGGGAAAGTGAGTTCACCCTCTAATATGCGGCTCGTTCTGTTTTCGAAAACCATTGTATAACGTGTGGAGGCTATATTTCCCGACACCTCTACTTGAATGTCAAGCGACTGCAAATAAACATCTGGATTTTCTTTTCCGTCTATGTTCAAAACTGGCAACTTTGCTTGCGGCAGAATCGTGTCCGAGGCAACCGTATCCGGCAAAGCGGTATCCAAAACAACATCATTTTGCGCATCTTGATTTTCGGTCTTCATCAACGTTATTGCCAAGCCCGCTACAACAAGCAGAGATATTGTCACCGCCACAATTATCAAAGGCAATTTTGAGGATTTCATAATTACAAGATAGTAAATTAAAACTCAAATCCGCCAACCTCTATTTTCCCGTCTTTTTTCCCATCTTTGGACATTTGCAGAGATACAATTTTGCGTTGCTCAGTTTTGTCGGAGTATTTTATGTAGATTTCCGCCATAACGGTTGATGGGCCTGCCTCGATGAATTGGCGGTCACCGTAGTAATTTACATAAATCCGGTATTTTCCCTTTATCGCTGTTTTCAAAATGAATTGTTCAGGGCCAATGCCACCTTTGTTTGCGCTCATATGACCGCCAATACTCGTTTGGCGACGGCCATAATAACATTCTTCGTTGTTCGGGTCTTTTACGTGCAGGTCAATATCGGTGTTGTTCATATTCCAATTTACAACCACGCGAACATCCACAGGAACTTTCATTATCAGGCGTTTGTCAATTTTTGATGTATTCAGTTTTGCGTTTTTGGCAATCAAATTATTTATTTCCATAACCACAACTTCTTCTATTCCTCGGCTACGCCTAAGGATATTTTCCGAATAGGGTTTTAAGAGCAGTGAATAGAGCGAATCCAATGCTGCCTGCGCTTCCCCATTGTCGGCAAGGGCTAAGGCGTAGTCGCGGTAGCTTTGCGGCTCCATCGGTCTCCATTGAACAACTTTTTGGCAAACAAATTTTCCTAATGCATATTCGCCATATTCTTTAAACTTATAGCCGAGCAATCTATAAAGCGAAGAATTTTCAAGTTCCAAATCGGCGATGGATGTGAGTATGCGAAGAGCTATTTCTCTGTTGTTGCGCTTGTAAAACCAGTCTGCCATATCAAAATAAAAAGCTGGGGAATTGGCATAATCGTTTCTCAATTTTAAATATATATGATAGTCTTCCTCAGTTTTTCCTGTGAGCTTGTTCAAATAATCATTGCCTTTAACAAAATTGTCTTTTGCAGAATCTATGCTCAAGGCTTTTTCATCTGGCGTAGGATATTTAGATTTTTGAGGTGTAAAATCTATATTCCACCACCCTTTTATATTTTCTGCTGCGACTACTGCCTTATCTAGCATACTGCCACCATATATTTCTCTGAAGTTTGGACGTGGTGGACGTGGCGGGCTTGGTGGGCGTGGTGATGTTGGTGCCGCCTGTGTTTGCGTATTATCTTCCGGTTCTTTGAAGGTGAATGGAATTGTAACCGTTGTATTACCTTTTTCTATCGGTTTCCATTTCCATTTAGATACTTGGTCTTTTATGGCATTATCAAACTCAGGGTAATCCGTTGTGCTGGATACAATGTCAATGGTAGAAATATCGCCACTAGGAGCAATGGTAAATTTGAGCGTGACCTTGCCGCTAAAACCTGGCTTGTTTTTCAAATATCTATTATAAATGCTCCTTAAACCACCAAAACGCATATTTACAACAGCCATAATTTCAGACTTTGAGCGGGAAATGCCGTCACCTATATCTATATCCCTATAACCGGGTGCTTTGATTCCGCCTTTTGCTTTTGTGCCACCGCCACCGCTACCGCCCATCAAGCCGCTAAGCATACCGTCAAGACCGCCAGAACCGCCTTCTGCATAACCATCGCTGAAGTCGCCGCCAGCAGAACCACGCCTGCCGCCAAGTTCTGATTTGCCACTGCTTTGAAGGCCCTCAACATTTCTCAAAACTCTGTCCACATCGTTGGCAAAGTCTTTGTCTTTTATCAGGTTGTAAGCACTGAAATTAGATCTCCTTGATCTTGGGTCTTTTATCACAGGGCCGCCCCATTGCATTAATTTCGTTTTTTTTGTTCTACGCTTATATTCTGCTCGCAACTCAGGTTCGGTAGCAGGCGGCTCAATGCCATATTGAACATAGTCACCGATTGTTTCAAGTACTATAAGTGATGTATTTCGCGTGACAATGCCGAATTGCTGCCCAAGTTCCATAAGTTCGGTGCGGTTCTTTTCGTAGTTCAAATCCAGTTCCGCAATTTTTTTCTGTGCCCAAATCCTATACACATTTCCCTGGCTGCTGGCATTTTTCGCATTCAATTTCACTTTTATCCTTTTCTCAACCTTATTCCCAAAACCAAAAAGCAAAGTGAGTTCAGCATCATCTGTATCAGAAATACCCGCAACGGAAAAATTGCCATGAACAGGTGTTGCTATGCTGGGATATACCTCGCGCACCGCATTTCCATGTTCCGTTCCCAAAAATAGCAGTGTTTCGTTTAGCAACTCGCCTTTCAGTTCTTCGGTGGACAAGGCATTGACATTCACAAATTTGCCTTTTGTTTTGCCTGCTATCAATCTCATCGCGCTGTAATCGGATTCTGAAGAGGAAACAACGCAATGTATAGGGCGGTTTACTTTGGCATTTCCTATAAAATCGGCATTGCTCAAAGTTGAAATCCCATCGGAGAAAAATAAAATCTCATTTCCCTCAATAATTTTCAAATTGATTTTTGAAAAATCTGTACCGCCATCATAAACCGCATTTTCCAAAAGGTTTTTCAATTCATTCCAATTACCTTTGGCTATTTTTTTAAATGTGTTGTTCAAAAAATAGAGATGTACATTGGCATCTTTATTTTCGGCAAAAATAATATCCAGCATTTCCATTTCGCGTTGCAAATCTCGCTGCGAGCCGCTTAGCGAAACATCCCAAATAATTGCCAAATCGCTACTCCATTGTTTTTTTCGCATTTCCATTCTCGGAACAACCGATGCAAAGAAATAGTGGCTCCCCTGCGCCGGCTGCATAATAACCTGCGCAATGTTGGCTGGCGCAGGCAATGCAAAATTCAATACTCTGGAAGGGCGGTAATTTTTGCGGGAAAGCGAGGCAACATAGTTTTCGCCTGCTATGTCAAAGCTAAGTTCATTTTCATATTCAGGCACGAGCGGCTTTTTGTTGCCTTTCAAAACAGTTGCTTTTACCGCGAAGTTTTCAAGTGAATCTGAATAAGCCATTGGCAGGCGATAATACATCAACCCTTTTTCATAAGATAATTCCTCTTCATAGCCGATTGAAATTGTGCGTGTTCCACCCGCGGGAATTGGATAGATGCGAGTGCGGAAATTGTTGCCCTCCACCTTTTCCAGCAAGCCGGGATCCACTCGTCTCTGTTCTATCTCCTCAAAAACCTCCGTTGCTTTCGCTTTTTCCACCGGCACGGCATCACGCATTTTGCCGTTTATGTCCAATGCGTAATGGGTTATGGTACGCCCGTCTGGTAATGGGAAAGTGAGTTCGCCCTCTAATATGCGGTTTGTTCTGTTTTTGAAAACCATTGTGTAACGTGTGGAGGCGATATTTCCTGTCACTTCTACTTGAATGTCAAGCGATTGCAGATAAACATCGGGATTTTCTTTTCCGCCTATATTCAAAACAGGCAACTTTGCTTGCGTCAAAGCCGTGTCCCAAACGGCAACAGCCTCTTGTTGTTCATACTGCGCTTCTTGCTCATCTTGATTTTCAGCATTTATTATCGTTATTGCCAAGCCCGCTGCAATAAGCAGAGATATTGCCACCGCTATAATTATAAAAGGCAATTTTGAGAATTTATATCCGCTCATATTTTGCATCGATTATACTCCGAAATTTTTCAGAAACAGCGTTGTAGTCCAAAACATCAACCCTAAAAGGGATTGTTGATTCCATAAAGGCTTCCTGCACATCTCCAAGAATTGAAATTCCAAGTTTTTTTTCGCCCACAATAGCCAAATCCAAATCTGAATACTCCCTATTTGTCCCATTAACTCTGCTACCAAAAGCACGAACCTCGCAATTCGGAATTGTTTTGTTCAAAATATCTTTAACCATATTTAAAGAATTTTCGGAAATAGCAATCATAATTTTGCCTCCAATTTTTCTATAAATTCCTTCGCATAAGGGATAAAATCTCTGGCAAATCCAAAAACTTCATCTGCGGTTGTTTCGTTGTATTCATGAACGGTTCTGTTTCTAGCCTTGTGAAAATCAAACCATTTATCCAATTTTGATATTAATTTTTTTTCAGCAGCATACTTAAAAAGCTCAAAACGAGGCAAGCCATCAATTAGTTCGGGGCTAACATTAAAAGAAAGCCAGCGTTTCATAAATTTCCAAGATAATTCATAAGCTACTTCAAAATTTTGAATCACGCCTGAACGCAGAGTATTTTTTAAAGTGCCGCCCTTTGAAAAATATTCGTCATAATCGCAAACGCTGGCTTCAAGCGCATTAACGGCGTTTTTAAGCGGGTCAATATCTAAGCGTTCTTCGCTTGGCATAAGAATAATATAGCAAAAAGCAATGACTACCGCTTTTGTCTGAACGTCTGAACCACGATACCCCCGATTAACAGATTTGCCCGATTGCTGAATTACGTTCCTTTTGTCTGAACCAAAATTCTCAGAATTTGCAGGATTACCAGAATTACATTATTCTTCATCCCAACCCGGGACAATTATATTCATTCTTTCCCTAGTTTGATAAATAAACTCATTTATGTAACAAAGTATTTTTTCTTTATCCATAGAATAATCGCATAAAAGATATATCCGCCCGCAGTCGTACCAACAAGGGTCATACATTATATGTTTGCCAAAAATTTTTATATCTGCTAAATATTTTAAGTATTTTTGCAATAATTCTACTTTTTCTTTTTTTATTTCATAATCATTTTTTCCATCATAGCTTTCTTTTTCAATATGAACTTCTATGCCTATCATATTTGCTGAAGCATAATGCTGTAATTCATAATGTATTGCTGTTTTCTGAAATCTGCAATACCCAAGTTTATCTTTATATTTCATTACCCCTTCTGGTACTCTTTTTGGTTTATGGAATTTTTTTTCACATTCTTCGGCAATTTTGCGAAAAGTTTCCTCGTGCGGTGAA
The DNA here is from genome assembly GCA_031281265.1 of Candidatus Fibrimonadaceae bacterium. Lineage (GTDB taxonomy): Bacteria > Fibrobacterota > Fibrobacteria > Fibrobacterales > Fibrobacteraceae > Fibrimonas. The sequence goes on along the minus strand of JAITFO010000117.1, from coordinate 3,834 downwards.
GTTTCGGCAGTATCACTCATTTTCATTACTCCTTTTTCCCTGCTTGTTTCTTATCCTCACCAAACCCTTGAGGAAAAACACAAGGTTTGGCAAGGCTCGCACCACCGTGGTGCAAATTCTTTCGGCTTCAGTTCCGTAAGCGACTAGAGACATCGAAAATAGCTATATCCATTCGTAAATATTGGCTCAGTGCAGCCCTGACAGCTACCTAAGTCTTCGCAACATCTTGAACTAGCTCGTGTTCCACAATTCGGAAATTCCCCGAATATAGCATTTTTACAAGCATCTGAAGTTATAGGCTTACATCCAGCTGACGAACTGGAACTTAATTTAAATGAAGAACTGGAACTTAGTGTAGCTGAAGAGCTGAAATTTAGTGTAGCTGAAGAGCTGCTGGACAGTGTACCATTACTTGAATTGTCATCTTTTAAACAACGAACACTAAACAAGTCGTTCTTATAGTTTTGGTCCCAGCCGGCGTACTCGCTGTCGTAGCTCATGCGCCAGCTGTAGGCGATGTCGCTATAGTCCTCGCTGGCACTCCACCAGCTGCCGTAGTAGCCGACATCGTAATTGGCATAAGAATAGCTGTAGCCGCCGCCCGGCAGAGCCGCAAACCCGAATTTGTCTTCGCCATTGTCAACGCCATTCCAACCATTCGTTGCCTTTAAATATTTACCAGCTATTTTAAAACCGCCCACTGCTGTCGTCAACGCATCCCAATCCGCATCGCTTGGTATATGCCAACCGCTGGGGCATATTCCCTGATGCTTTGCGGATATTGACGTAGCACAAGAACTGGAGTTGCAACTAGCAGGCAAATTCATCGCGGTTGCCCAGTTGTAAAGCCTGCCGTAAGTATCGCAAGTTGCTGTGTTCGCATCGCTAAGGCTGCTGCCATTGCCACACTTGCTACCTTCAACAACATAATTCAAATTACGCTGGAACCAAGTTTGTGTGCCTATCTTAATCGTCTTATAAGTCTCGCCCTGATAAGTTACATCGGCTCCGTAAACAATATTGGCTTGCGTTGAATCGCTGGAACTATTCAACATTGAACTTGATGAAGATGCAACCTCAGAGCTTGAACTTGACACAACGGACGAACTGCTCGGTAATATGCCGCCACTTGAACTTAAATTGTTGCCTATCTCCTGCTTACTTACCTGCAAATACGGATAGCCGTTGTTTATTTTGCTGTTTATACCCCAAGTTCCATTAAAATCCCAGCCAACGAAAGTCGATTGCTGCTTCATTTCCATTGTGGTCTTGCCAACGCCTTTGCCAGTATCACTTTTGCCGCTTTTTTCCTTGTCATAATAACTGCCAGTTATTTCACGATCGCCACTGACTATGTCAGACCCCACTAATCCTCCTCCTTCTCCCCTTGTTGTCACTTCAACTGCAGAGTAACTGTTCTTTATGGAGCCACCAGCAATGTTCCCCACAAGCCCGCCTACTCCACTATAGCCTTCTACTACGCCAATGGAATAGCTGTTGCTTATAGCTCCAGCATAAATGTTGCCCCAATTATATCCCACTAACCCACCGACATATCCGCCCCCCCTCACAACACCTATGAAATAAGTGTTACTTATTGTACCAAAATAGTTAAGTCCCACCAATCCACCGACATTATCATTTTCTGATTTAATGTAAGATGCGATAACTCCAAGATTTTTTATCGTTCCGCCTAAACATTTGAATAAACCTTCTCTAGGCATCTGACTGTTGATATAAATACCACTAATAACATAACCGTTTCCATCAAAAGTTCCGTTAAAGCAATCTTCTAAACCTGAATATGACCCCATTGAAGTCCATTCGTTATCGGGCGGATTATTTGCCCAGTTCTGCCAATTTGTGGTGTCATTTAGCATAATGTTTGCACCAAGTCTGACAATTTTGTCTTTAAAATAATTTCCTCTGTTCACAAGCGACGCAAACTCAATCAACTGCTCTGCCGTAGTTATGGTTAAATCTGCTACAACTTGATGGTTATTACCGCCTTGCCCATTGCCATTAATGGTATCGCCGCCATTGTCCGAGCAGCCAAAAGTTAATGCCAAAGCAAGCACAAGGCTTGCCGCGAGAAGAAAACGGCTATTTGTTCTCATAGAAAACTCCTTTTCTGAGGTAGGGGGTGGGGGGTCTATTTTGTGCCATAGCCCATAACGTAGCTAAAAACTGTATATTTTATAAAGGAAAAATGAGCTTGGGGTGCAAGGTCTCCGACCTTCAGACTTTTAGTCGATTTTTCCTTTATAAAATATACAAAAAAATGACAAACGAAATTTTAACTCCGAATCTGACAAGATTAATCCCATAATCTTATCAAAAAATGATAAGATTTCTATATTACGCTTATGCCAAAATACATTTACGAACATAAAGGCTATCCAAAGTTCACTTGGGATAAAGATGCTCTGATGAATCTTTTGACCCGAGTTTCTGTGCTGCAAGGCAAGGTTCTCGGCAAAATGCAGCAATTCGGTTTTGGCGTGCAACAAGAAGCTATGCTTAATGCCTTGACCGAGGAAATTACAAAATCCAGCGAAATAGAGGGCGAAATACTGAATAGCGAACAGGTGCGCTCTTCGCTTGCAAAGCAGCTCAATATAAATCTGGAAAAAGAAACAAGGGCATCGCACCATATAGAAGGCATAGTAGAAGCTGTGATGGATGCTGTTCGCAATTACAAGAAACCTTTGGACAAGGAACGTCTATTTGGCTGGCACGGCGTGCTTTTCCCAACGGGACGCAGCGGTTTGCATAAGATACGCGTGGCGGAGTTCCGCGACTCGAAAATAAGCGTAATCTCCAGCAAGGAATATAGAGAAGTGGTTCATTACAAAGCTCCTTCGCACGAAAAAGTTAAGGGTCAAATGAAAGAGTTTTTGCTTTGGCTAAACGCCAAGGACAATGAAAATCCCTTGCTTAAAGCAGCAATAGCGCATTTGTGGTTTGTGATAATACACCCTTTTGACGATGGCAATGGGCGTTTAACTCGCATTATAACAGAGATGCTACTTGCACGTTCAGAAGGCACAAGTTTGCGATTTTACTCTATGTCTGCACAAATTCAAAAAGAAAAAAAAGAATATTACAGGGTGCTGGAATTAACCACTGCTGGCGAACTTGATATAACAAGGTGGCTAAAATGGTTTTTGGAATGTTTGGAACGTTCAATAGAAGCCAGCGAAGAAATAATTGGTAAAGTTTTACACAAAGCTGTTTTTTGGCAAAAAAACTCGGCGGAGATACCTAATAAAACGCAGCGAGAGATAATCAACCGTTTGCTTGACGGTTTCACGGGAAATTTGACCTCTGGGAAAGTCCAAAAGATATTCAAGATTTCGCAGCCAACAGCTATAAGAATGTTAAACGATTTGGTTGAAAAGGGGTTTTTGGCGGTGCGTGGTGCGGGGAGAGGTACGCATTATGTCTTTCTATATTCCCAATTATGCCGGAACACGCAATCCGCTCGCAATTCCCCGTTTTATCCCAAGCCATAAACGAGCATCCGCTCGCGTTTTTGGACTCTGCCGCAACAACGCAAAAACCGCTCTGCGTAATTGAGGCTATGAACGATTTTTACAAAAACCATTACTCATCCGTGAAAAGAGGAGCTTACGCCCTCTCCGCAAAAACCACGCAAAAATTTGAAGAAACACGTTCTAAAATCGCAAAATTCATAGACGCCCCGAACGAAAACTCCATAATTTTCACAAAAGGCACAACGGAGAGCATAAACTTGGTGGCTTGGAGCTACGGGCTTGCCAACTTTGAACCCGAAGATGAAATTTTGCTATCCGTTTTGGAACACCACGCAAA
>JAITFO010000037.1 GCA_031281265.1 Candidatus Fibrimonadaceae bacterium | reverse complement strand
AATACAAAATTTGAGAATTTACCAAAACCCACCATACCAGAAAAAATTGTTTTGGGAATTTATTTTATATGCTTGTTCGGTATGGGTTTATTACCTGGCTGGATCTCAAGATTTTTAGACACCTCATTGCTCCCCATTTTTGCTAATATGGGGAGGTGATTAATACACAGGCATCGACGTATCAACGTTTCTTGCCCAGGCGTTTAGCCCGTCTTGCAGATTTAAGAGCCTACCTTTGTATCCGGCTTCGCGCAAGGCCCTTATTCCCAGAATGCTACGTTGCCCTATTTTACATAAAAATACGGAATCTATGCTTGTGTCTAATTCGTCCATTCGCCGCACCAATTGACCGAGTGGCATAATTTTGGCATTTGGGAATTTCACAATGGCACGTTCGTGTGGCTCACGAATATCTATGAATTGAATTTTGTCACCTTTATCCAAACGTTGTTTTAAATCAATAGCGGTAATTGTTTCTATGGGTTCGCTATCTTGGTTCTTTTTTAATCCGCAGAATTGCTCGTAATCTATAAGTTCACGGATGGATGGATTTTTTCCGCACACGGGGCAGTTCTCGTCTTTATCCAGTTTGAGTTCACGGAACGCCATACGCCAAGCGTCAAAATGCAGCAAACGCCCCACGAGCGGCTTTGCCCCGCCAACTATGAGTTTTATGGTTTCCGCCGCCTGTATGGTACCTATAATGCCGGGCAAAACTCCCATCACCCCGCCTTCGGCGCACGATGGCACAAGCCCCGGCGGCGGTGGAGAAGGGTACAGGCAGCGATAGCAAGGCCCATCCTTTGCCCCAAAAACGCTCGATTGCCCCTCAAACTGAAACACCGAACCATACACATTGGGCTTGCCTAAAAACACGCACGCATCATTTACAAGATAGCGAGTTTGAAAGTTATCCGTCCCGTCTGCTACTATGTCGTAGTCGCCAATTATGTCAAGGGCGTTTTGGCTTGTGAGCATTGTGTTGTGTACAATTACATTCACCAACGGATTAACCCCTTTTATCCTGTCTTTTGCCGAAGCTACTTTTGGTCTGCCTACATCACGGGTGCTGTGGATAATCTGCCGTTGCAAATTGGATTCGTCCACCACGTCAAAATCCACCAACCCAATTGTTCCAACACCCGCCGCCGAGAGGTAAAGAGCCAAGGGAGCGCCCAGCCCACCTGTGCCTATAATCAGGACTTTCGCCGCTTTCAACTTTTGCTGCCCTTCAACGCCAATTTCCGGCAATAGCAAATGGCGGCTGTAACGGGAGATTTCGTCATTTGTGAGCGTGGATTCACCGCTACCCCCTGCGATAGCTGGAACTATCATCACTTCACCGTTATCCGCAACGGGTGTGTCCAGTCCTTGCAAGCTATTCACATTTTTGCCATCCACAAACAGATTTATAAAATCGCGCAAAGTATCGTTATCCGCAAATAGATGCGCTTTAATGTCTGGATGTGCGTTTACGAGAGAGTTAATTATCTCGCGCACGGTGCTGCCGCTCACTTCTACCTCTGCATTACGCTCGGTTGCAAACCTGAGCGCGTAGGGTATAAGTACTTTTATCATTTTTGGTCCTCCTTTGTTGAAATATTCTCTGGTACAAAATCAGCTCTATTTGCCGTCAACTCCCAGCTTGTTAGCTCTTCTGCCTTGCCCTGTTTCACAGCTACTATAATATAAGAATAAAAAGGCAATGCGTGTTCTTTATCGTAATCGGAGGGGGCAGCAGGGTGATCTGGATGCGAGTGGTAAAAGCCTATAACATCTAATTTCATAGACCTTGCGGTTTTCTCCGCTCTAAGCATATCCTCTGGCGTTATTAAAAAGCGGTTGTATTGCTCGCTACCTTCTCTAGCGTTGATGATAGCTTGTGCGTGCTTTGTTATTTTGATCCCTGCATTGTCAATTTCACCGATTAGAACGCCGCAACATTCGTTAGGGTAAGCCTTCTCGCCATCGGTTCGCACAATTTTTTCCTGTTCAGGAGTAAGAATAAGCATTAGATGTCCCTCCATAAAGGTTCTGTCATATAACGGTAGCCATTGTCGCAAAGTATGGTGGCAATGCGTGAGCCTTTGGGCAATGTTTTTGCCAGCTCCAACGCGGCATAAACGTTTGCGCCGGAACTTACACCCACAAATATACCTTCTTCTGCGGCAAGCCTTCGCGCTGTTCTGTAAGCATCTTCGGTTTTAACTTCAATGCGAATATCCGCGATGCTTTCGTCAAATATCTTTGGTTTTATGGTTGCGCCCATGTGCTTCATCCCCTCTAGCCCGTGAAAAGGCGAGTTGGGCTGCATAAGGGCAATTTGTATGGACGAATCATAATCTTTGAGCCTTTTAGATGTTCCGGTAAAAGTCCCCGATGTGCCTGTGCCAGCTACAAAATGCGTTGGTCTGCATTGCTCATACAGTTCAACACCAGTGCTTTCGTAATGCGAGCGTACATTTTCAAAGTTGTCGTACTGGTTTGGAAAAAAGTATTTATCCGGCTCGCTATTAGCTTTTTCAAGGACAGCCTTATATGCCCCGTCCGAACCTTCCATCGGATTGGTCTCGATGATTTCCGCTCCGTAAGCCTTGATGAGTTTTTTGCGTTCCGCACTCGCATTTGAAGGCATAAAAAGCTGCACCTTATAGCCGAGTATCGCACCGAACATCGCATAAGCGACACCTGTGTTGCCACTTGTGGAATCCAGAATTATTTTATCCTTGTTCAGTTGCCCCGTGCTAATGCCGTGAAGGAGCATAGCCTTTGCCGCCCTATCTTTAACCGAGCCGCTGGGATTAAAATACTCGGCCTTGGCGAATACAGAAACACCATCTATACCCGCAGATATTTTTTTCAATTCTATTACAGGAGTGTTACCCACTGTATCTAAAATACTATATGTCATAAACCCAGAACTCCATTTGGTCCAGTTCCACATAAGCGGAAACGTTTTGGTTATTTTTATACTGCAATTCGGGATTTTTCACGCTCACGCGAGTATTTTCGGGAACGGATTTTACCACAAAGGCATTACCGCCTACCACAACGCCTTCGCCGATAATGGTATTGCCCCCTAAAATTGAAGCACCGGAATATACAGTAACATTGTCGTTTATTGTTGGATGGCGTTTGATGCCCTTGATGTTTTGCCCACCCGATGTGGACAAAGCACCGAGCGTTACGCCTTGGTATATTTTTACGTGGTCACCTATAACGGTGGTCTCGCCTATGACTATGCCCGTACCGTGGTCCATAAAAAAATACTTCCCAATCGCAGCACCGGGGTGAATGTCAATGCCGGTGACACTGTGCGCGTGTTCACTCATTATTCTGGGTATTAGCGGTACCGAGAGTAAATAAAGCTCATGTGCCAGTCTATACACCATACCAGCATAAATACCTGGATATGATATTATAATTTCCGCCTTGCAGTATGCGGCGGGGTCTCCGTTATACACAGCCTCAATGTCCGTTTCCAAATGCTCTTTGACAACTGGTATTTTTGAGATAAAGTTACGCGTTATGTCCAAAGCCGCATTATCAACTGCTTCTTGACCGCTGTTTTTATACTTCAAATCGTATCGCAATGCCAGAGCTATTTGAGTGACTAGGTCATTGGAAACTTCCTCAAGCATAACGCTCAGCCTGTTTTTAGACGAAGCACCGCGTATATTTCCGCCCTCAAAAACCCCCGGAAACAATATGTGCTGCAACCGCTCAATAGTACTCACAATCACTGATTTGACCGGTTGCTTCGGCATATCATCTTTACTCTCTGTGTTGCCGAGAATCATCTCGGCAACACGTTCTATTTCAGTAATAATACGCTGCATAAATAGTCACCCCATTTTACTTAGCAATTTCCCTAACCGCCTTTACCAAAGCGTCTATTTCGTCTGCTGTGTTATAAAACGCCAGCGTTGGACGTACAGTCGCTTCCAAGCCGTAATGCCGCAATATGGGTTGAGCGCAATGGTGACCAGCACGAACAGCTATGCCGTGATTTGCAAGATGTTTACCTACTTGTTCAGTAGTTGTGCCATCCAGTACAAAAGAGAGCACGCTTGCCTTTTCTTTTGCAGTGCCTATCATGTGCAATCCGTTTATGCGGGTCAATTCACACGTGGCATAGTCTAACAATTCGTGTTCGTAAGCACTGATGTTCCCTAACCCTACTTGCGAAACATAATCCAAAGCGGCACCCAAACCTATTGCATCGGCAATATTTCCAGTTCCAGCTTCGAACTTGCTCGGCGCAGGATTATAAACTGTGCGTTCAAACGTCACATCTCTAATCATATTGCCGCCGCCTTGGTAGGGTTTTGCCTCTTCCAAAACATCCGATTTGCCATATACAGCACCTATACCAGTCGGAGCAAATATCTTGTGCCCTGAAAAGACAAAGAAATCCGCATCCAACGTGCTCACGTTCAGTGGAGTATGCGCAACGGATTGCGCACCATCTACTAAAATCCTAACCCCGTGACCATGTGCAATTTGCACCATCTCGTGAATAGGAGTAATTGTTCCCAAAGCATTGGAAACATGCGTGACCGATGTAAACTTTGTACGCGGGCTAAACAGACGTGCGTATTCGGATAAAATAATCTGCCCTGTAGCATCAACTGGCGCAACTTTGATAACCGCGCCCGTTTCTTGTGCGATGAGTTGCCACGGCACAATATTGGCGTGATGCTCCAAGATGGTCAATAGAATTTCATCTCCAGGGCTGAGCAGGGGTTTCACAAAACTGTTTGCCACAAGATTTATGCCTTCCGTAGTTCCGCGAACAAAGACGATATTATCCTTTGACGGCGCTCCTAAAAACTTTGCAACAGTTTCTCTGGATGCCTCATAAGCATCAGTTGAACGAGCTGCCAATTCGTGCGCCCCTCTATGGACGTTTGAATTTTCGTGCTCGTAATAATGCGATATGCGGTTTATCACCTGTCGTGGTTTTTGCGTGGTTGCACCGTTATCAAGCCATATAAGCTGCTTACCGTTGCTCAGCCTTTCGTTAAGGATGGGAAAGTCTGCACGAACTCGGTTCACATCAAAATTTGAAGTGCCAAAATTTGAAGTTGCTTTGGTAGCTTCGCTATGTGGCAAAACAACAGGAGTATAAGCGGTGGTGGTGTCATCAGCTTTCTCAAATTCGGGAAAGTACACCCGTGCCCACGACTCTATCTCTTCTGTATCGGGCAAGCCGTAACTATTTGCTGTAGTCATAATAATCACCTACTTCTACGTCTTCGAGTACAGCAACAGCATCGTCTGCAAGTATAGCCGCCGAGCAGTATAGCGATAACAAGTAAGAGGCAAGCCCTTTGTTGTCCACGCCTCTAAAGCGAACGGAAAGTCCTCTTGACTGTTCGTTTTGCAAATTCGCTTGATGCAAACCGATTACTCCGCGTTTTGCTTCGCCAGTGCGAATGAGCAGAATATTTGTTTTGCCGCTTTTGCTTTTTGGATTTTTCACGCCGTCAACAAATAGTTTGTCGGTGGGTATAATTGGTATTCCGCGCCACAAAATAAAGTTGCCACCGTAAAGGTTTATGGTAGAAGGCGGAACTCCGCGCCTAGTGCATTCACGGGTAAAAGCCGCTATGGCTCGCGGATGCGCTAAAAAGAAAGACGGCTCTTTCCATACTTTTGAAATAAGCTCGTCTAAATCATCAGGCATGGGCGCGCCCTTTATCGGTGTTATGCGCTGGCTATCCGCAATGTTTTTGAGCAAGCCATAATCATCGTTATTTATTATCTGGCTTTCTTGACGTTCTTTAAGGCTTTCTATAGCCAAATGGAGTTGCTCTTTGGTTTGGTCGTAAGGCGAAGAAAATACATCGGCCACAGCAGTATTCACATTTATTATCGCAGATATGGAATTGAGGATATACTCTCTTGGTTTTTGCTGGTATTCCACATAACCTTCGGGAATTTCCACGCTCTTTTTTTCTGAAGAGCATAAAACATCAAGCGGAGTATCGCCTTCCTCTACTTTGTTCACCCTATATATACCGGAGTCCAATCCTTTGAACTCCAGGAAGCGTGTTAGCCACCTAGGTGTGATGGAGCCGAACTGCGGCGGGGTTTTGGTGATGTCTGCAAGTTGATACGCTCGTTCCTTGCTAATTGCATTTAACTCTGTTGACATGGGCTGTACTCCTATTTTGAGATTTAAGGTAACATATAAAACTGTGGCATAGCCTTCGCCCCAAGGTCTGTACAATACATATATGTTTAATATGTTTTAAGGTTTAAAGCGGCTATTTCTTACTTTCTAAAGCTTTTTCCCTTTTCTGCCGATAATAAAGGCGAAAGGAGTATTTATATGACCATCTACGGTTGTACTGGGCGTATATTTGATTATGTTAAAATCCCGCAAGCCGAAGCGAAGGGGCTACAGAAAAAATTGGAGCCTGTTGAACCGAGCGGTTTTTCGGCGCTTTTAAAACAAAGCAACGAGGCAAAAAAAGCATCGGCATTGGAATGTATATCTAACAAAATTAAGTTTGGGAAAAGGCTTACCCGTGATGAAATGGATTTTTTAAAAGTTCACAATCCAGATTTGTACGCAAGAGCGGTTAAAATTGAACAGGAACGCGAGGAACATCGCCGCGTGCTGAGAAGTTGCAAAACCAAAGAAGAAGCGAGAAATGCCCATATAGCAAAAGCCTTTCAACCCTATATGGATGTTGAGGTGAAATTGGCGTTATTTGATGAATTTACCGAATTTGTAAAATCTGGAGAATTTGGAGAACTCTTGGACGAACGAGAATTGGATGAGGAGAACGAAGAAAATGTGAAGAATGAGGAGAAAATAGAGAACGAAGACCAAAATGAGCAGAAAATCAGAAAGAAAAAAGCGATACGGAATTATGAAATGCAAAAACGCGAAATAAAAAACGCTTATATTTATTTGCCCGATTTGCCGACCAGCGGAAGCACGGAAACTGTGTCAACAGCGGCTACACCACCTGCTCAATAATTTTCTCTGCGCTCTCCAAAGTTTTGTCAATATCCTTCTCCGTGTGGGCGTAAGAGATAAACATCGCTTCAAATTGTGAAGGTGCCAAGTAAACGTTTTCGTCGAGCATTCCTCTAAAGTACTTGGCGTAAAGTTCTGTATCTGCTTTTTTTACCGATTTGTAATCATAGGCGTTCTCAATTCCAAAAAACAAGCTACAAAGGGAACCTATCCTATTCACGCAAGACTTTATCCCGCAATTTTGTGCTATTTCTAAAAGTCCTTTGGCTAATTTCTCGCACAATTTGTCAATATGAGCATAAATATCTTGTTGTTCAAGAGCTTCCAATTGGGCAAGTCCCGCAGCCATCGCAATGGGATTGCCCGAAAGAGTTCCGGCTTGATAGACGGGTCCGCTTGGTGCTACAAGTTCCATAATTTCTTTTTTGCCCCCGTAAGCTCCTAAGGGCATTCCACCGCCAATGATTTTGCCGTATGTAACTATATCTGCCAAAACGCCGTAGTATTCTTGTGCGCCGCCCTTGCATAGGCGAAAGCCCGTAATCACTTCGTCAAATATGAGTAGCGTACCATACGTGCCGCATAGTTCTTTTAACCCTTTTAAAAATCCTTCCTTTGGCAAAACCACGCCCATATTCGCAGCGACAGGTTCCACAATTACGCAGGCTATATTTTTTTTCTTCAATAATTCCTCAACACTTGCCAAATCGTTATAAGAAGCGACTAGCGTATCTTGTGTGATATTTTCCGACACACCAGCACTATCCGGCTCGCATAAAGTGAGTGCGCCGGAACCAGCTTTGACAAGCATACTGTCTGCGTGTCCATGATAGCAACCTTCAAATTTGATCACCTTTTGCCGCCCTGTGTAAGCACGGGCAAGCCGCAGGGCACTCATAACCGCTTCCGTGCCGGAGTTCACCATCCGTACCATTTCAACGCTGGGCACGTAAGAAATTATTTTCTCCGCTAGTTTAACCTCCGCTTCAGTTGGCGCACCAAAGCTCATTCCCTTTTGAGCGGCTATCGTTGCCGCATCACGGATTGCCGCATTGTTATGCCCAAAAATAATTGGTCCCCACGAACAGACATAATCTATATATTCATTGCCATCCGCATCGTATATTTTTGAGCCTTCGGCTCTGTCTATAAACAACGGATTTCCACCAACCGCTTTGAATGCACGTACGGGGCTATTTACACCGCCGGGCATAATTTGCACCGCTCTTTCAAACAAAGTTTTTGATTTATCTCTCACCCTATATCTCTCTTTTCAATTGCTGCGGATAATTCTTTTGCAAAGTATGTAATCAATATATCCGCTCCAGCTCGGAAAACAGCAACCGCGCTTTCGCACATTGTTTTGTATTCGTCAATAAAACCAGAAGCCGCCGCCGCTTTAATCATAGCATATTCGCCACTCACGCTGTAACCCGCTATGGGCAATTTTATTTGCTGCGATGCCATAGAAATTACGTCAAGGCTTGTTAAAGCGGGCTTTACAATTATCATATCCGCTCCTTCCGCAATGTCAATATCTATACGCTTTAAAGCCTCTTTTCCGTTGTGATAATCCATTTGATAAGTTTTTCTATCTCCGAACTGGGGTGCAGAACCTGCCGCATCGCGGAAAGGACCATAAAGTGCGGAAGCGTATTTCGCGGCGTAGCTCATTATGGGAGTCTCTTTGAATCCTTCCGTGTCAAGGGCATTTCTTATGGCAGCAACTGTTCCGTCCATCATTGCGGAGGGGGCAACCATATCGCTGCCAGAACGGACGTGAGAAAGAGCAGTTTGCGAAAGAAGCAGTAGAGTTGCGTCGTTGTCAATTCCGTTCCCATGAATCACTCCGCAATGTCCGTGTTTTGTGTATTCACACAAGCATACATCGGTGATAAGGCAAACCTCGTTTCCAAATTTTTTTTTAATGTTCCTGAGTGCCTGCTGAATCACTCCATTTTCAGCATAAGCACCACTACCATTATCATCTTTTGTTTCTGGTATGCCAAAAAGCAAGAATGAATGTACACCTGCACGTAAAGCCGCATCTATACCTTTCGCAACAGTATCTGGACTGTAGCGCGTTTGTCCGGGGAGAGATGCCAATTCTTCTTCAACGCCATTGCCCGTTCTTATGAAAAGCGGATAAATAAGAGAGTCACTGGAAAGCCTTGTCTCCCTTGTCATACGCCGCAAGGTATCGCTGATACGTAGTCTTCTTGTTCTTGTAGTCATTACGCACTTAACTCCTTTATCTTTTCAACCATACTCTTTATTGTAGCCTCTGCCGATACATAAACTTCCATTCCGTACGCTCTTGCTGCTGCCGCTGTTTTTTCCCCGATGCACACAACTTTTATTTTGTGAAAATCTATATTCGTAGCTAGTTTGGCAAAACCTTCCACAGCGGATGGACTTGTGAAAGCGGCAAAATCAAAATCGTTAAGGGTAATTGTGTTTGTAGAAGAAGTGTCTACAATTTTTTCGTAAATTGGAACATCGTCAAAGGCTATTCCAGCATCAGCTAAAATGCGTGTTAAATCTTGGTCTCCGTTTTTTGCCCTTGCGATAAGCACCTTTGAGCCGTTTTTTACAAGACCTATTAAACCACGTGCCAGTGCCGCTCCGTTGTATTCTGTGGGAACATAGTCTGCCTTAATTCCACGCCTCTTCACTTCCTTTTCGGTTTCAATTCCAACGCACGCTATTTTTATACCTCCTAATTCCCTTATGTCAATTCCGCGTTCAATTAGATAATCAAAAAATATATTTACGCCTATGTCGCTTGTAAAAACAAGCCATGAATAGTCTTTTAATTTTTTTTCAGAACTGATGAGCGGAACGATTTTAAAACACGGAAATTTAATTACATCGCAGCCGAGTTCTTCAAGAGACTTTGCCAGCTTGGTTGATTTGATGCGAGCAACAACAATGCGTTTATTGCGGAGCGGTTTTTTGCCAAACCAATCGTAACGCTCCGAAAATTCACACACCTTGCCTATGATAATAACGGCGGGCGATTTCACTTTGTTTGTATGGGCGATTTCAGGCAAGTTAGAGACCGTTCCCAAAAATTTGCGTTGCGAACTTGTAGCAGCATTTTCCACAATGGCTGCCGGCATATCCTTGTCCATACCTGCGGCAATGCAGTTTTCGCAAATAGTATTCACCGCTGCAACTCCCATTAAAAATACCAATGTGCCGTTTAATTTCACAAGAGCACCGAAGTCTATATTCAGAGGTTCATTGTTTTTGGCGTGGACGGTTATTATATGCAAAGAAGAAGCGCAGTCCCTATGTGTTATGGGAATCCCTGCGTAAATCGCGGCGGCTATGGCAGAAGTAATTCCTGGCACAACTTCAAAAGGGATATCGTTTTTCGCCAGAAATTCTAATTCTTCTCCGCCACGTGCGAAAATAAAAGGGTCTCCGCCTTTTAATCTCACTACATTTTTTCCCTGTTTGGCTTTTTCCAACAGAAGATTATTTATAGTATCTTGGGGCACAGAATGGTGCCCCGCACTTTTGCCCACGTTTATCTTTTCGGCAGATTCTGGAATCACGGCAAGAATATCATCGCTCACAAAACGGTCGTACAACACCACATCTGCGGCTTGCAATACCTCAAGCCCTTTAAGGGTTAATAGCCCAATGCCTCCGGGACCCGCCCCGACCAGAGTAACTTTCATTTGCCACCTGCTTTTTCTTTTAAGCGTACGGCAAGCGTTTCGCCAAGCTGTTCGTTTTTGTCTTTATCGCCACTGATTTTTCCCCTTTCTATATTGCCATTGGGTTCAACATACATTCCGGTGAGCAAAAGTTCATTGCCCTGTATTTGCCCATATACTGCAACTGGAGAAGAACAACCTCCACCCAATTTTTTTAAGAATATCCTTTCCGCCTTGGATACTATTTCAGACTCGTGGCTGTGAAAGTCGTTGAGGAATGAATAATCTTCGCCCTGCCTGCCCTGAACCGCGAGTATTCCCTGCCCGGCAGCTGGTATCATTTCATCAACTGTGAAAACGCGGGAAACTCTATTTTGCAGAGAGAGGCGGTTAAGCCCAGCTTCTGCGAGTATCAATGCGGAATATTCTCCGCCGTCCAACTTAGATAAACGTGTGGGCACATTTCCACGTACCGCTTTTATTTCAAATCCGTCATACAGCTTTGCAAATTGGATTGTTCGTCTAAGGCTTGAAGAACCTACAGGTTTTGAATTATCTAGTTTTGAGGCATCTTTTGGCAATACCAGTACGTCAAAAGGTGATTCTCTTTTGGATAAAGCCACGATAGACAGATTATTATTGCTCTCTTCAATGGGCATATCTTTGAAGCTGTGAACAGCTATGTCTATGTTGCCGTTTAACAACGCTTGCTCAAGTTCTTTGGTAAACAGTCCCTTGCCTCCAACCAAATCTAAAGGTTTGTCAAGTATTTTATCTCCCGTTGTTTTAATAGCAACAATTTCAAAGTCAAGCAAGGGATTTGTTTTTTTCACAGTGTCTATAACTATTTGGGCTTGCATAATTGCCAAAGTGCTATTGCGGCTTCCTACACGTATTGTTCTGTTCATGGGTTTAAAACTCCCCTTATTTTCTTTATCATTTTTTTTACGCCTGAGTGATCGCCATTTTTCGATACAAGTCCTGCGATATAAGCATCGCTATCTGCAATGGCTGGAAAATAACACGAACATTCCTCCCTACAATCTGCTACCGATATATTGATATTCAATTTTTTTGCTTCTGTCATAGCTTTGTGGTTTGCTTGCCTTTCGTCAGTGGCGGCTATAACTAGAAAAGGAGTTAAGCTGCTTATATCGCCTTTTTTATATTTTCGCTTAATCAAACGAATGTTATTCATTGAAGCGGTATTTTCTATGTATTCGGTGACCTTTGGTGAGATAACTGTGATTTCAGCACCGAAACCATTCAAAATTTTTATCCGCCCCTCGGCTATTTTCCCACCGCCTATCACCAGCACATTTTTGCCGCACATATCTATAAAAAGTGGGAAAAATGTTTTCACGCAGCATTTTCTCTCTTAAATTCAAACCAGTGATAGTATTTTTTGATATGTTCCCCGATAATATCGTCTATCATCAAAATACTTTCAGCAGGAAGAACTTGGCTTTCGTCCGATATATCATCTATAGTCAATAGTACAAGACCGGGAATTTCCTTGATAGAAGGTTCAACATCTCTTGGAACCGCCAAATCCACAATGATGCTTGGCAGTTGTGTTAAGCTGGTAAGTTCTTTATGGCAAAGCGTGAAATGAGGGCTTGTTGTGGCACTGATTACTACATCCGCTTCTTCAATTGCTTTGTACCTTTCGTTATAGTTTATCGTATTTGCCCCGTTAGGAATTTGCATAAATCCTTTTTTGTTTTCTCGCAAGGTGACCGTTACGTTTGCATTTTCAGAAATTAGTAATTCCACCACGAGCCTTCCCATCCAACCGTTGCCTATAACAACGGCGTTTTTGCCTGCAAGCGACTCGCAAAGCGTTTTCAATTTATCCACGGCTTTGCCGGGTACGGAATCTGCCCCTTGTGATTTAAGCACAACGTTTGTTCTTATAGCTTTTGCCGCCTGAATTACCAGCCTGAACATAGTTTCTGTGTAACTATCTGTGCAATTTTGCGCACGGGATAATTCCAACGCTTCCCGTACTTGGGTAATTATCTGTGCATCTCCCATAATCTGCGAGTCAAGTCCGGCAGCCACGCGGCAGAGATGCTGTATCGCCAATTCGCCAATTCTCTCGGTAAAAAAATGTTTGAAATCGGGAAATTTTTTGCCAAGAGCATTGCACAATATTTTAGTAGGCTCAAAAACATCGCAGTCCAAAACGGAAGCGTACAATTCTGTTCTATTGCAGGTTGATACAATTACACAACCACCGACAATATCGCTTTCTTCAATGGCGGTTAGAATTTGCCGCGTTTTTTCTTTTGTAAGTGCGAATTGCTCCCTAACTTCAAGGCTTGCGGTTTTGTGGTCAAGCCCTGTCATTATCAGTTTTGGAAGAGCAGGGGTCATATAGAAAAGGGGTGTGGCTAATACGCTTTCACCCATTTGGTTTCGTATTCAACGGTTTCGCCTACTTGCCTAAGTAATCCTATGCCGAGTTTCTTAGCTTCATCTGCGGTTTCCTCGCTGATAGACAGAGCACCTAGACCTAAATATATTTTGTAACTGGCGTAGTCGGGGAATAAAATCCTAAAATTGGGAACTTTTTGATTTACCATTATTGTTGGATAACCCTTTCTAGCTGTATACTTGATTTCTACTAAGGCAACTGCATCATCGTTTATCATTACGATGTCAAACTGGTCTTTGAGTCTTTCGCCGTTTGGCAGTTTTCTCAATAGTTTGATGTCTTTGTCAATGTCGTCAAAATGCACTCCTGCGAATTCCATTTTCTTTTTCAGGGAAGTGTAAAAATATTCTTCTGCAAATTCGCCGTTGCTATCGCTAATGCCAATTACATTTGATTTTAAGTCATTGACTTTAATACCAAGTGCTTCGAATTTCTCGTTGAGAATACGCTCGTTTTCCTGTATTATGCGTCTAGTCTCGGCAGACGATTCGGCAAGTTTTTCGTCTAAAATGCGGTGACCCTCCGCTATTTTGCGGTCGGATTCGGCGAACATTGCCCAGACGTCTGCTGCTGTTAGGTCTTTTTTCTCCATATAAATACCTTTTGTTCAACTTGATTTAGGGCTACGGGATTAATTGAAAAGAATATTCCCTAAACATTTGGATAATATAGAAAAAATCTTCACACAACCTCCAACTCTTGCAAACTAACCTCGCCGCCAACAACACCAAACGCCTTTATCGTAGGCGGATCATCTGCAAGCGTTAGAATTAGATAACTCGCTTTGCTGTCATAAGCCAGCCGTATATCTTCTTCGGAAAGTCTTGCTGGAGTTTCAGGGTGCGAGTGAAAATTGCCTAGCGGCACAAAGCCGTTTGCTCTCATATCCTTAACCGCCGTTAACTGTTCTCTTGGGTCTATGGAAAAATGCTCGGGGCTGTTGTCTGGGTTAGATAGAAGATAAACCTTTTCTATGGTTTTAACTTCGCCATCCACTTTTCCAGCTATCAAACCGCACGCTTCGTTGGGCAAGCCGCTTTTGGCGTGGGCTACCATTGCTTCAAAATCAATTTGTTTCAAACGGACTGTTATCATACTTTGCACACCGCCTGTTCATAGTCAAATGGTTTCAGTATGGAGGGACTATCTCCGCATACAGCACAGTTTGAAACTTTTGGAAGTTTGACTTTGCGAAAATCCATTTTTAGAGCATCGTAGGTTAAGAGATATCCTGTTAGCAAATCCCCTTTGCCAATAATGTACTTTATAGCCTCCATCGCCTGCAAAGAGCCTATCACGCCGCCCATTGCTCCGATTACTCCTGCCTGCCTACAAGTGGGAACCGCGTCTGGCGGCGGTGGTTCGCGAAAAACGCAGCGATAGCACGGACCTTTGTCAGGTACATAAGTCATCAGTTGCCCCTTGAACCGGATTATACCAGCGTGGGAAAAAGGTTTTTTTGCCAAAACACAGGCATCGTTGATTAGAAATTTAGCAGGGAAGTTGTCGGTTCCGTCAAGGATAAAATCGTAATCTGCGATTAAATCCATTATATTGCTCGCATCCACAAATTGACGATATGTATTAACTGTTATTTGCGGATTTATGGCGTTCATTGTTTCCTGAGCAGAAAGTACCTTTGCCTTGCCAACGTCTGGCGTGGTGTGGATAACCTGCCGTTGAAGATTGGAAAGGTCAACCTCGTCTGCATCTGCAATGCCAATAGTGCCAACTCCGGCGGCGGCTAGATACAGGGCAGCAGGTGCGCCAAGACCGCCTGCGCCTATAATTAGCACCTTGGAATCCAAAATTTTTTTCTGTCCTTTCGCACCTACTTCGGATAGTATGATGTGGCGAGAGTATCGCTCTAATTGCTCGTTTGAAAGTGCCATTATCGCTGCCCTCCACCCATAAAGTATAAGAACTCAACGATATCGCCTTCGTGTAACACCGTTTCTTCAAAAGTTCCGCTGGCTATGAATTCGTCGTTAATGGATACGGTGACATATAGCGGAGTTTCCACCTTCTCCAATTCTATGAGTTTTGCCACAGTTAAACCATCAGCATACTCTTTGACATTTCCTGTTACAGTCAGTTTCATGTTTGATCCTCCAAAGTTATTCTTTTTACAACCAGGTTGTAAGTTCCGTCTCCGTTATCTATCAATTTGAGAATTTGGTGCCCTTCTTCCTTGATGCTACGAGGAACATTCTGCACAGGTTCGCCATCATTTAAACGAATGGATAAAACCTGCCCGTCTTCAAGTTCTTCCAACGCAACTTTGGCTTTCACAAAAGTCACTGGGCAAACCACATCGGTAATATCCACTGTTTCGTCAATAGTATAATCAGCCATTGCAAATATCCTCCATTTCTTTTTTAAAATTGTCCCAACCAGCACGGTCTATGCACACACGGAATCGCTCGCTTGGCTTTGCATATTTGGCAAAAAAATTAAGCGCAGCATCTGTAACCTTAAACAAAATTTCCTTGTTGCGGATAATAGGCAAAAACTGCTCGCCCTTTGCAATCAAGTTGCCAAATGTTCCGCCAAATGAAATAAGGTATCCAGATTCTCCTTTCCAGGCATTAAAGGGGCAAGATTTGGCACAACGCCCGCAGTAATTGCATTTGGATTTATCTATTTCAAGCCCTTCACTGGTTTTGGTAATTGCACCCTCACGGCAAGCCTTTACACACACGCCGCATAAGGTACAGTTTTCCTTAACCAACTCAACGCTATAACCGCCTTTTATACCAAGGTCGTTTTCCTCCGCTTTGAGGCAGTTGTTCATGCAGCCAGTAATTCCAAATTTGAATTTGTGAGGCAGCTCCTGCCCAAAATAACGGTTGGAAATTTCTACCGCCAAAGGATATGTATCTATGCAACCGGAGGGGCATATCGCACTTCCTTGACAAGCGGTTACAGTACGCACTCTCGGACCGCAAACGCCAGTATTCACTCCACCCGCTTCCAATTCAGTTTTTACCGCTTCAACATCAGCCAGTTTTATGAACGGAATCTCCACCCCTTGCCGTGAAGTTAGGTGAACATACCCGTCTCCGTACTTTTTGCTGATTTCAGCAATAGCAACCAATTGCTCTGCGGTTAAATTTCCGCCCACTACCTTGAGCCGCAAGGAAAAATTATTCTTCTGCGTTTGCCGCATGAATCCGCCGTTTTTCAGTGCCTTGTAGTCTGTACCCATATTGACTCGCTCCTAAATCTCAAAATCCTTTTCCCATAACATCACTTTACGATATTTTCCAAAATCCCGTGGGGGTTTTTTATCCAATTCCAATCCATTTACATTCAACAACACAAACTTTGATTCACGTTCACCAAAACCTGTAAAAATTCCATTGCGAATGTTTGCGTAATTATCAGCCTCGGCAGGAATATCAAAATCTGGTGGATAATTATATCCAGTGCCTTGTAACGGCAACTTATCGCTGGGTTTGTATTCCGTTGGAGGCGGGCTGTGCCTTAACACAGTGTGAATTTCGGGATGATAATAAAAACTGTCAAACAGTCCAATAGCGAGCTGGTTTTTGCCGTCTGTTAGCAGAACCTCATTTTCCATTGTCTTTCCAGTAGCCTCTATTACTCCGCAAGCTGCGGTAGCGTGGCTAATCCTATCTATGAGAATCAGTTCACCCAAAGTTTTGTGCAAACGAAATTCGTCTAAAACAATCGGTTCAGATAGCACAATTTCACAGCGGATAATTTCGTTCTTGCCAATAGAAGTCGCTGGAAAATGCGCACCTGTGTTGATATCCACTTTATGTTGTATTCCAGTTACAATAGCTGGCAACAATTTTGTTCCAATTTTTATCCAATAATCATTGCCAGAAATCAGTTTATCATCGTCCATCCAAAGCAAGGTAGCTTCAAATTCCTTGGCGATTTTTAGTTCCGCTTTTCGCATCAGCACACAGCCTCTAGACGCGTCCACTTCACGGTCAAATTGAATGGTTACCGGATCGCCTGCGGTAGCGGATTCAACCGAAACATTCGCTAAATAAATGGATTTTACAATTACCATTTCTCCGCTGGGCAAGGCGGTTAAAGTGTCGTTTAACGATACCGTTC
The DNA here is from genome assembly GCA_031281265.1 of Candidatus Fibrimonadaceae bacterium. GTDB lineage: Bacteria > Fibrobacterota > Fibrobacteria > Fibrobacterales > Fibrobacteraceae > Fibrimonas. Next base: position 13,303 of record JAITFO010000037.1, on the reverse strand, counting down.
CAGATTCTATTTGTCCTTGAAAACCGCGAAAAGTATAGTCTGGACGGCAAACACGTTGTATGGGCATATAAAAACCTTTCTCCGGTTCGCTTCCGCTTATATTCACACTTTCCAAATAAGAAAGCAGGGTAGGACCGCTATACCAAGGCATATTTTTGCTGGGGCTGGTTACATTATCTCCCTCTGTAGCAGAAACTGGAATTATAATGATATTTCCCAATTTCAATTCATCTGCCAATTTTTCTATTTCTTTTGCGATACTCTCAAAACGCTCTTTGCTGTGATCCACCAAATCCATTTTATTGACGGCAAACACAAAATAACGGATGCCCATCAAGGAGCAAATTCGTGCGTGACGGCGTGTTTGAGACAATACGCCTTGTTTAGCATCCACCAAAATAATAGCCAAGTCTGCAAAAGAAGCACCTACCGCCATATTGCGGGTATATTCCTCGTGACCCGGAGTGTCTGCTACTATAAAACTGCGCTTTTCTGTGGTAAAGTAACGATAGGCAACATCTATAGTTATGCCTTGCTCCCTCTCCGCCATCAATCCATCCAAAAGAAGCGAGTAGTCAATCTTTCCGCTACGGGAACCCACTTGGCTGTCCAAAATCAATGCTTGTTCTTGGTCGGCATATAGCAGTTTGGAACTGTACAAAATATGCCCGATTAAAGTTGATTTACCATCGTCCACGCTGCCGCAAGCAATGAATTTCAAAAGTCCGTTTTTTGCATTACCCATTAGAAATACCCCTCTCGCTTGCGGCGTTCCATGCTACCCGCAGCCTCTTTGTCTATTATTCGGCTGGTGCGCTCGGATGTGGCGGCTCCCAAAATTTCATTTATCACTGTGTCTAGCGTGTCTGCTTCTGATTCCACTCCGCCAGTTAAAGGATAACAGCCAAGGGTACGGAAGCGTACTTTTTTAATTTCCGGTTTTTCATCTGGCAAAAGGCGCATACGCTCATCATCCACCATAATGATATTGCCACTGCGGAATACCACCGGACGCGGAGCAGCAAAATAGAGCGGAACAATGGGAATATTCTCGCTGCTGATATACTGCCAAATATCTTTTTCTGTCCAGTTGGAAATTGGAAAAACCCGAATGCTCTCGCCTTTATTGATTTTAGTGTTGTAGAGTTTCCACATTTCCGGTCGCTGATTTTTTGGATCCCATGCGTGATGAGCGTTACGAAAAGAAAAAATTCTCTCTTTGGCACGGGACTTTTCCTCGTCTCTGCGACCGCCACCAAAAGCCGCTGTGAAGCCGTATTTAGTAAGTGCATCCTTAAGTGCCTGAGTTTTCATAATGTCCGTATAAGCTGCATCGTGGTCAAAGGGATTGATTCCCTGAGCGATTGCCTCTTCATTGCGGTGAACCAGCATGGTAATACCGAGTTCCTGCGCCCGTTGGTCACGAAAGGTAATCATATCACGAAATTTCCAACTGGTATCTATATGCAAAAAAGGGAAAGGAGGTTTTTCGGGATAAAAGGCTTTCATGGCTATATGAAGCATAACCGAACTGTCTTTGCCTATGGAATAGAGCATAACTGGTTTTTCACACTCGGCAGCTACTTCCCGAAAAATATAAATTGCTTCGGCTTCCAATTCTTTTAAATGAGTAAGTGACATTATTTCTCTCCTAATATTTATTGGAATCCAAGCTGTTTACTGTGATAGTTTGAGCGGTTCCGTTTGCTTTTGTAACTGTCCAGTGCAGCAAGGAATTTTCTCGCCGCACGGTCATTTTCCCGCCTAATCCGCCCATATCCTCACCCAAAAACAAAGCGATCGCTTCCGCTGTACATTCCTTTATACAAGAAGCGCAGCCCCAGCAACGTTCTGGTTTTGGTATAGTTGCTGTTTTATTTTTCAGTTTAATTAAACTACCAGGGCAAACAGTAATACATCTGCCGCAGCCAATACAGAGGTTCTGTCTAATTTCAATGCTCATAGATCTCTACCTCCCGCACCAGTTGCCTACGGATAATGTTAATATTGCCGTCTTTCAGCTTTGAATTTATATAGCCTTGTAAACGAGTTTCTTTTTGAGCAGCAAGATGGGCAATAACCGAACGGCAGAGTAATAGACGTTCCTGAAGTTCCATTATATATACTAGTTCCTGCATACTAGAAGCGGAAAGTTGCTCCGATTGTTTTCCAAGTTCTAAGATTTTTTCATCAGCAATTTTAAGCGATTCTTCCGTGAAGTTATAATATGTACTCATTCCGCCTGCGTGTTCATCCATTATTGTCTGCATAGCTTCTTCCAGTGCATCGCAGGAATTTTCGGTGCGGGATAAATACCCTTCAAGTTTTTGTTTGATCACTTCTATTTTATCTTCATTAGGATGAGATATTTCGCTGCTCATATAAGAGATTGCCGCCTTTGCCGCAATTTCACCTTCTACCAAAGCCCCTGTCACATATTTTTGCGGGCAGCCCCCAGCCACATCTCCAGCAGCGAATAGCCCTCGAATAGTGGTTTCGCGGTTGGTGTTCACCCAATAACCGCTGGCGGTATGCCCTCCTGTGATGTACGGCGCAGTGCCTTCAATCTCCACATTTTGAACGCTTGGTCCTTTACCGCTTTCAATCCAGCGCAAGGTTTGGCTCGGTGCCATATTCAAATAGGCTTTGAATAAATCATCTTCTTGCTCTTTTGTAATGCCTACAGTACGCAATGCACAGGGTCCGCGTTTCTCGCGGTTTTCTGCAACTGTCCCATACACTCGCTGGGAAGTAGTGATGCCATATTTATCCTCATAAACCTCGCCAAGGGCGTTTATTTGCTTTGCACCAACTCCCTGTGCAAGCGTTCCAGTGGGAGCGATGGTGTCTTTGCAGCGCAAAGCAACGAAACGCATTTCAAGGGTGGTCATCTCGGCTCCAGCCCGAATGCCCATAGCCAGCCCTGCACCAGTATTGAATGGAGGGTACCACATTTTGTGACGGGAAAATCCGGGATGATTGGGTTTATACAGCCCTGCCGCCCCCCCTGTGGTGCATAACACTGCCTTTGCCAAAATCGTATATAGTATCGGCTCCTCAACACTCACAGCATAAACTCCCAAAATTTGGTTTTCCTTTATTATATATTCAAATACATTTACCCTATTCAGAACGCTAATGTGTTCCTGCTTCTTAACGGCATCGGCTAAAATGGGCTTGATATTTTCCCCGTTGATTTTGATATTGCGCCATCCTCGCGTTGCATACTGCCCATTGTTGTCTTTCAAAATGGTAAGCCCAAGGTTTTCCAGCTTCTCGGCTACGCTGTTTAAACCCTCTGCCATAGTCAGCAGAAGATCGCCTCGCACAATATTTTCCGCATCACGACGAGCGTAATCCACATAATCCTGCGGTGTTTTGCCAGGTCCAATATAGGCATTGAGAGCATTAACTCCGGCAGCGAGGCATCCGCTACGCCGGATATTCGCCTTTTCTACAATCAGCACATGAGCATCACTATGCTCGCAGAAAGTCAGCGCAGCGTAGCAACCGGCTGTACCGCCACCTATAATCAGAAAATCGGTATCAATATGCCGAATGTCTAAACCCACGCTTAAATTCCTTGCCGATCGTCATTCATCACATCGAACAATTTTTTCTTCTTATTTTTTACTAAAGGCCTGTTCACATCGCTCAAAAAATCGGCAACAAAGGGATTCACCGGAGAGTCGCATACCGCTTCCGGGCTTCCTATCTGCTCAATCTTCCCCTTGTTCATAATGACTATCGAGTCCGAAACCTCAAGAGCCTCGTCTTGGTCGTGCGTCACAAAAATACTTGTGACGTGAATTTCGTCATGCAAGCGGCGAAGCCAAAGTCTGAGTTCCTTGCGGACTTTGGCATCAAGAGCGCCGAAGGGTTCATCCAGTAGCAACACGGTAGGTTCCACAGCAAGTGCTCTAGCAAGCGCTACGCGCTGCCTCTGCCCACCAGAAAGCTCCGAGGGGAAGCGATTCACAAAATTATCAAGCTGAACAAGGGAAACGAGGCGCATAACATTTTCATATATAGCTTTTTTATCAGGGCGTATTTTCTTAGGGCGAACACGAAGCCCAAAAGCGATGTTCTCGAATATGTTCATGTGCCTGAAAAGAGCATAATGCTGAAATACGAATCCCACATTTCTGTCTTTTACCTTTTTATTGGTGAAATCTTCCCCAAAGAATTTTATCGCACCGTAATCCGGAGTTTCCAAACCCGCTATAATCCGTAGTAGCGTGGTTTTGCCGCATCCGGAAGGCCCGAGCAGAGCTATGATTTCCCCTTTGGGAATGTTTATGCTTACGTCATTCAAGGCAATAAAATTGCCGAATTTTTTACTGACATTGGTTATCTCTATATTCATGATTGTATTTCTACCTCCATAGATTTTCTTTGAGCTGCTATGTAATACTCTAAGACGGCTTTTGCGATGATTGTCACCAACGCCAAAAAGGTCATAAGAGATGCTAGTGCAAAAGCGGACCTAAACATATATTCCCCGTAAAGAATATCTATATAGAGCGGCATGGTAGTCGTAACTCCTCTAATAAACCCAGACACAACAGACACCGCTCCAAATTCTCCCAAAGCTCTGGCATTTGTGAGTATAATTCCATATAATAAACCCCATTTTATATTTGGGAGCGTTACTTTCCAAAAAATTTGGAATCCCGAAGCACCCAAGGTGAGGGCAGCCTCTTCATCGTCCTTTCCTAGCTCACGCATAAGCGGTGTAAGTTCACGGGCTACAAATGGGAAAGAAACAAAAAGAGTAGCGAGAACTATTCCCGGAACGGCGAAAACAATTCTTATATCGTGATCCATAAGCCAAGTTCCAAACCACCCAAAGGAACCGAACATGAAAATGAAAAGAAGCCCAGCTATCACAGGAGAAATGCTAAACGGCAGATCAATAACTGTAGTTAGAATTTTCTTGCCTGGGAACTCGTATTTCGTTATTAGCCAAGCTATGAAAACCCCGAAAAAAGTATTAATCGGAACGCATATCAATACCGTAAGCAGGGAAAGGCGTATTGCAGCCGCTACGCCCGGATCTGTGAAAGTTTGCAGATAAAGAGAAATGCCGGATTTTAAAGCCTCCCGAAAAATTGTCACCAAGGGCAAAACTATGAACACGGATAAAAATATGCCTGAGACAAAGAACAATAAAATCTTTACCCACAGCGGTTCGTGAATGGTTCTTATTTTAGTCATGAGGAACGCTCCTTTATCATATAGTTTTGAAGAAAGTTGGTGATGAACAGCATAATAAAGGCTATTACAAGCATAGTTGCTCCAATAGCACTCGCACCTGCATAATCAAACTGCATGAGTTTTTTTATGATTAACAAAGGAACTATTTCACTCTCATAAGGCATGTTGCTGGATATAAAAATAACAGAGCCGTATTCACCAAGCCCACGTGCAAAAGCCATTGCCGCTCCTGTGATAAGAGCAGGCAACACCGAGGGAAAAACAACCTTGAAAAAAATCTGAAAATAATTAGCCCCAAGGCTTGCGGCAGCTTCTTCCACACCGTTGTCCAATTCCTCTATAACGGGTTGCACAGTACGCACCACAAAGGGTAACCCTATAAATACAATTGCAATCACTATGCCAGCTCTGGAATATTCTAGCGAGATATTGAACAATGAAAGAAATTTCCCCATAAAACCGTTGAGCGAGAATACCATGGCAAGCGAAATACCAGCTACGGCGGTTGGAATGGCAAAAGGCAGGTCTATGCAAGCATCAACTATTTTCTTCCCGAAGAAGTTATGTCGTGCCAAAATCCAAGCGATAATAAAGCCGAATACGAAATTCAGCAACGCGGCGGCTATAGCCGAGAAAAATGAAACTTTGAACGCGGCAATAACCCGTTCATCCAAAATAATATTGAAGTATTCCGCTGGCGAAATTTTTGCCGCGTAAATTACAAGGGCAGATATGGGTATAAGTATAAGAAAGGACAAATAGCTCAGGCTTAGTCCTAGGCTTAATCCAAAACCGGGTATTTTTCCTCTGCCGTTTTTCATTTTCATCGTAAACCTCATTTCTTTTTCAATTCTGCCATTATCTGGTCAAATATCCCGTTATCGGCAAAATGCAATTTATGCGCCGCCTGCCATCCCCCAAAATCCTTGTCAATTGTCACCAATTTAAGGTTTACAAAGTGTGGAAATTCTTTGGCTATTGCCGCATTGGAAGGGCGGTAATAATGCTTGCCTATAAGCCGCTGCGCGGCATCCGAATATAGGTATTCCAAATAGGCAGAGGCTGCGTCCTTTGTGCCACGTTTGTTCACCACGCCGTCAACGTAGGTAACGGAGGGTTCCGCAAGTATGCTTAGGCTTGGGGTAACTATCTCAAACTTACCCTCGCCAACCTCCTTGTTCATCAAAAAGGCTTCGTTCTCCCACGCCAGCAACACATCGCCCAAGCCGCGCTGCACAAAGGTATTGGTGGCACCACGTGCTCCCGGATCCAAAACAGACACGTTGCCAAATAGCTTCTTGACAAAATCGCGAGCTTTATCCTCGCTGCCGTATTTGGCACGCGCATAAGCCCACGCTGCCAAGTAATTCCAACGCGCTCCGCCAGAGGTTTTGGGATCGGGGGTTATTATGTTAACACCAGATTTCACAAGGTCGTCCCAGTCCTTTATGCCTTTGGGGTTACCCTTGCGAACAAGAAAAACAATGGTAGAAGTATAAGGCGAACTGTTTTGCGGGAAACGTGTTATCCAATTTTCGGCTATAAGACCCTTCCGCTTCGCACCAATTTCATCTATATCATAAGCCATAGCGAGGGTCACAACGTCGGCTTGATTCCCTTCAATAACGCTTCTCGCCTGCCCACCAGAACCACCGTGAGACTGGTTCACGGTTACCTCAACTCCAGCTTTTCCCTTGTAATACTCGGTAAAAACTTTGTTGTAGTCTTGGTAAAGCTCCCTAGTAGGGTCGTAAGAAACATTGAGGAGCGTGACTTTTTTCTGCGCATAAGCAGAAAAAACCAGAACGAACACCAAAAACAGTGCTGTTAATTTTATTAACGGAGCTGTTAACTTTATCTTATCCATTTTTACCTCCATGGATTGATATGTTTAATTGAAAATAAAACATATATGTTTGCTATGTTATAAAATATAGAAACTTTTTAAACCTTTGTCAAGGGTGAGTTCAAAAAAATGTCATTTTCTCGAAAATTAGATGTGTTCCCCTATAATCCTCTCTGCCGCTTTCAAAGCCTCATCTATCTTCTCTGGATTTTTTGTTCCAGCTTGCGCCAAAGCTGGCCTGCCGCCGCCTTTGCCGCCAGCAAGCTCTGCTAATTTTTTAACTATATCGCCTGCGCTGATTTTTTTCTTAACCAATTCCGCGTGAACAACCACCGCTATTGTGCCAGTAGGGACACGATTAATCGTGTCCCTACTAACATTGGCTATAACCGCTACGCCCTGCGAGGGCATTGTTTTTTGCGCACCTTCCAAAAGTGCGGAAAATTCGCTGGATTCCATATTAACCTTGGAAACCCAAACTGGTATGTTTTTCACCTGCTTAGGTTCTTTGAACAAATCCGCACTCTGGCCTTCCGCGATTTTTGCCCGTAAATCCGTCGCAAGCCTTTCGCTTGCCTTTAACTGTTCGGAGAGCATGGATATCCGCTCTAAAATGTCTTCCGTTTTTGTTTTGAACTGCTCCTTCAACGAAGATACTATCGCCGCATCTTCCCTGAAACTGCTCAATGCACCGAATGCCGTTACCGCTTCAATTCTGCGAACGCCCGCACTAACGCTGCTCTCGCTTAAAATGCGGAGCACGCCTATCTCGCCTGTGTTTTTTGCGTGCAAACCGCCGCAAAATTCCTTGGAAAAATTTTCCATAGAAACAACGCGAACCTCTGCTCCGTATTTTTCGCCAAAAAGTGCCATAGCACCGCTTTCCTTTGCTTTTTCCACAGACATCTTTTCTGTGGATATGGGCAGGCACATTTGAATTTTCTCGTTCACCAAATTTTCTATTGTCTTTATTTGCTCCGGAGTCAATGCGGAAAAAGCGGTAAAGTCAAAACGCAAATTATCGGGAGCAACTCTTGAACCTTGCTGGGTAACGTGCTCGCCCACCACCTTGCGAAGAGCGGCTTGGAGCAAATGCGTAGCGGAATGATTTTTGCGAGTTGCGGCTCTTTCCTCCAAGTTCACGCTTGCGGTAAACTCCAAAGACATATTTTTTTCACTCACTTCGCCGCTTAAAAGCTTTGCACGGTGAATCCAAATATCATTCACTTTTAGTGTATCAAAAACTTTAAAAGTTGCGCCTGAATTTTCTAGAGTTCCTTTTTCGCCTACCTGACCACCCATTTCCGCATAAAAAGGCGTGCGGTCTAAAACGATTGAATATGAACCTTTGTCCTCTTTATAGCGTAAAATTTTCACCTGTGCTGTGCTTGCATCATAACCCAAAAATTCGGTTGAACCTTCCGCAAAAACTGTCCAGCCCTCGGAGCCAATAGCGGAAAGCCCCTGTTTTTGCGAAGCTCTTGCACGTTCCTTCTGTTTTTCCATCTCCGTTTCAAAACCAGCTTCATCTATTTGCAAATTTTTTTCCTCTGCCAAAATGCGCGTTAAGTCCGGGGGGAAACCGTAGGTATCGTAGAGCAGGAACACTTGAGTGCCGGGGATTGTTTTGGAGTTTAGTTCGCTGGTTATCTTTTCGAATCTTTCCAAACCAGCGTCTAGGGTTCTTATAAATCTTTCTTCTTCGGAGCGGATTACCTCTGCCACAAAGTCTGCGCGGTCGCGGATTTCGGGGAAGGCTTCGCCCATCGTTTGCACTAGGGTTGGCACAAGGCGGCATATAAATGGCTCTTTTTGGTTTAGCAGGCGAGCGTAGCGGCTCGCTCGGCGCAAAATTCTGCGAAGCACGTAGCCGCGTCCATCGTTGCTTGGGAGAGCACCATCTGCTATTGCAAAACTGAGTGCGCGAAGGTGGTCGGCAACAACTCTGTGAGGCATTCCGCTTTGGTCTGCATTGTACGGTACGCCGGAGAACTCGGCGATTTTTCCGATTATGGGAGAAAACACATCGGTGTCGTAGTTGGAATCTTTGCCCTGCAAAATTGCACACACGCGCTCAAAGCCCATTCCAGTATCAACATTTTTGTTTTTCAATGGTAACAGCTCGCCGCTCTTTATGCGCTCGAACTGCATAAAAACATTGTTCCAAATTTCAATATAGCGAGCATTGGTTCCGTTCACGCCTTTCACAGGGTCTGCAAATGTTTCTTCCTGTGTTGCCAAGTCGCCTTTGTCGTAGTGTATTTCGGAGCATGGCCCGCACGGCCCTGTGTCACCCATTTCCCAAAAGTTCGATTTTTCGCCAAAGCGCATTATGCGAGCATCGGGCAAACCGCTGACTTTTTTCCAAATTTGCCAAGCCTCGTCATCGTCTTGATAAACTGTTACAAATAATCTTTCTTTTGGAAGTTTCCAAACCTCGGTTAAGAGTTCCCAAGCCCACGCAATGGCTTCTTTTTTGTAGTAATCGCCAAAGCTCCAGTTGCCGAGCATTTCAAAAAATGTGTGGTGGTAGGTGTCGCGCCCCACTTCGTCTAAATCGTTGTGCTTGCCAGAAACGCGAATACATTTTTGCGAGTTCGCTACTCTTTTGTAGTTGTTTGGGTTGTCGCCCAAAAAGCAGGCTTTGAACTGGTTCATTCCGGCATTTATGAACATTAAGGTAGGGTCGTCTTGCGGAACAACTGGCGAAGAACGCACGAATAAGTGTTCTTTGCTTTCAAAGAATTTTATGAAAGAAGCACGAATTTCCGCAGAGGTTTTGGGCGTATTTGACATAGGGTTAAGGTAGAAATTTAGTTCGGTCGTATTTTCTGCAAAGTTTCCTGTCTGCCGCCAAAATTGAAGCGCAAGAACTCATCCGTTTGGGAATTCGTGGTGTAATAATTATATGGAATGCCCTCTTGTAAAATTCCAGCATCAGTTATGAATATTTTCTCTTCCGCTGAATATCCTTTAAGAGGCGTACCTTTGGTAAAATCTTTAAAAGGCCTACGGGCATCATCGGCTTGCTGGGGGGTTTGGCTTTCTCCATAACCAGTAATGGTTATAGAATTATAATCTATGTAAAGAGAACCGCTATATATATCTTCTTTGCCATTTGATTCCCATGTTCCCCGTAGCCTAGATTCAAAATTTTCATAACCAACATCAGAGCTACTAGTGCCACAAGCGGTTATAATCGCCACAACCAACACACAAGCCGATAATTTTGAGATTTTATGGACTTTCATGCTGTAAAATTAGAAAATTTGTTTGCTTATTGTCTGAACCCCGATGCCCGCCCGCTACTTACTCGCTGGCGAACAGCCGAAGGCTGGTCATTCTCAGGATTGCTGATTTAATTTCAAAAAAACGTCAACACTTGTTTGCAAAATTACAGGTTTTGAATTTTTTTGCTCTTTTTCTCGAAATAATTGTTATATTTGCAACAAGCATATTTCAGGAGAATAACTGTGTTAAAAGCAAAAGAACGGGTAAAGTCCAAGGCAAAGGTTGAACATAAGAAATTGTCAAAGGCTGGTGTGTGGAGATTGAAACACCCTAATGGTTTAGGCGGGCGGATACTTGATATGAAAGCGGTAATGAGGTAATATGCGTTATTTTTTAGATACGAATATCCTTATATTTCACGCTTTGGATAATGACAGCTTGGATAGAAATGTTATTTCTATTTTAGACAACTACGAAAACTTGATTTATGTTAGTTCCGAGGTTGTAAAGGAGACTATGCATTTGATAAGGCAGAAAAAAATAGATGTAAAGCATTGGAAAACACCGAATGATATTTGGAAATCTATTAGTGAATGGGGTTTTGTTGTAGATTACGTTAAGGAAGAGCATATAAAGACATTGGGTAATTTAGCTACGGCGAAAGACCATAAAGACCCAACAGATCATATTATTATTGCACAGGCGATTACGAATAAGATGCCTGTGATTAGCAGTGATGGGCAGTTTAGGCATTATAAAGGGCAGGGGTTGAATTTGTTTTTCAACAATGCCCACGAAAGAAATAAGATAGCAAGGTAAGGGACGCAAGTTCCTCTTGTCTAGAACCCCGATTCTCCCGATTGCATCTTTGGGTTCAGACGTTTAAATAAGTATAACCGACATTTGGTAAAGCATCTGTAGATGGGCATTATCATATATTCGGTTAATCCTTCACGCAACGAACACTGAAGCCGAAATCCTTACTGTTTTGGCGCAGCGTAGCGACCTCTCTGTATGTGATGCTTAGGATGTAGGCGTTGTCAGCAAGTAGCTCCTCTGTGGCCCACCAGAAACCGTAGTAGCCGGCCTGGTCGAAATAGCCATCGGAATAGACACCACCGCCCGGCAGAGCCGCAAACCTAAACGTGTCCTCACCATTGCTAGATTCTCCTTGAATTTGAATAGGACCCTCATTCCAACCGCTAGTAGCTTTAAGGTATTTGGCAGCACAGTGGCTACATCCCCTGTCGCTTTCAACATAGTTCACCAACGAGAACCATTCATCGCCGCCCGGGATATGCCAACCGCTAGGGCAAATGCCTTGATGTGGATATTCTATAAGGCAATCATTATCATAAAATGAAGAAGTGTTATTGCATTTGGAAGGAAGATTCATTGCGGTTGCCCAGTCGTAAAGTCGACCGTATGCATTGCAGTAGGCTGGATTATTATTGTAACATTTGCTGCCTTGGGCATAGCAACCCCAATTCTTAGCCATCCATACTTTACCGTCAATTTCAGCTCTTCCGTAATCGCTAGCATCGCAAGAACCACCTGTATATTCGCTGGGACTGCCACCGCTAATACTGGGGTCGCCGTTGTTTCCACCGCCGTTAGGAGGAGGGTCATCGTTGCCAGATGAGCAAGAAAATGTGAAAGCCATGGCAAGCCCAAAGGCTGCCAAAAGTGCTATTTTAGAGAATTGTGTTCTCATAGTAAACTCCTTTTTTGGGGGTAGGGGGTGGGGGGTCTAATTTCATTCATACCCCGTAACGTAGCTAAAAGCTGTATATTTTATAAAGGAAAAATGAGCTTGGGGTGCAAGGTCTCCGACCTTCAGACTTTAAGTCGATTTTTCCTTTATAAAATATACAAAAAAATGACAATTCAAACCAAAATTTTCAGAATTACCGCAAGAACATAAAAACGCCCATCTGCAAATGCTTTACTAAATGTGCGGTTATACTTATTTAAAGAATTAACAGAATAAAGCCAATAATGAAGCTCCATTCTGAAAATTTCTGAATTCTGAGAATGACCAGCCTTCGGCTGTTCGCCAGCGAGTAAGTAGCGTATGGGCGTGTGGTTCAGACAAAGGGAAGCGCAATATTTTAGTATCTTTTTTAAAAAGGAATGGCTCGGAGGTAGAGAATATGCTGTTAGTACCTTTCAGCAAAATCACTTGGAAAAAACACCGCTACAAATATAAATGCAAAAACAAAATATAAATACAAAAATAAGATATTTGATTAAGCGACCAATTTTTTCCTTTTTCTCTGCTGCTTCAAGTTCATAATATTCGTCAATTCTTTTCATTGCTTCTTTTTTCATTGCAGCTTCATATATTTCAAGTTCATGTGATTTAGGATTCATTTTTCTCAATTCCTCAGCGTTCTGCCGTATAAGATTTTTAAGGTCAGATTTAATTTCTAGATTATCGATTATATTTGAATCATAGAACTTCTTTAATAATTCAAACGCGATTTCGTTACATCGTATATTTATTGAGTTTGTAAATTCGTTTTCGCCAAATTCTGAAATTAACGTTTCCCCAAATACTACTAATATCTCTTGTGCAGAAAATTTAATGTTATTTTTATTCCTTTCTAACACGTCATACGTTTTTGAAGCAAGAGTATATATATCCGTGCTTATTTGTTCTATTGCTTTATTTTGCTGAATACTATCATTTAATTTTTTAATATCCTTTAAAACGCTTTTTATGCAATTTTTAACGGCAGAAACATTTGACGATAAGTATGCTTTAGAATAGGTACTATAAAAATTTGCTTCCCAATTTTCAGGATCCTCCATTTGAACAATGCTATAGTATTTTTCAGCCTGTTCATAGTCTTTACATTCCCTTGCTCTGCGAGCGTTTTTTAAAGCATTCTCCAACTTGACAGAAGTGTCGATTGTAACCACCATCTTCTTGGCTTCTTCAGTAGAATACTTTGTACCGCAACTCTGGCAAGTAAACATTCCATCTTGTTTTATTAACTCATTGCC
>JAITFO010000072.1 GCA_031281265.1 Candidatus Fibrimonadaceae bacterium | reverse complement strand
CTCTGGTTGGCGAGTTCCTTGATTTCGTTTGCGACAACCGCAAAACCCTTGCCAGCTTCGCCTGCGGAAGCTGCTTCTATGGTGGCGTTAAGAGCGAGCAAATTTGTTTTGTCGGCTATATTCTTTATCACATCGGTCACCTGGCCAATCTCTTTTGCTGCTGCGCCCAGCTTGCCCATCGTTTCTGTTGCCTCTTTGGACTTTACGGTGGCTTCGCCTGCCACTTTGCGGGCATCGTCTGCGGTGGTAGCTATCTCGCGTATGCTTGCGCTCATCTCCTCTATTGCAGTAGCCACGGTGTTCATGTTTGCGGACATCTGCTCTGCTGCTCCTGCCACCTCGTTGGCGTTCACCGAGGCTTCTTCCGCCGTGGCTGCCATGTTGTTTATGTTGCCGGATACCTGCTCAACCGCAGTCGCCACATTGTTGATGTTTGTGGAGGCTTGCTCAGCCGCGCTTGCCATGGTGTTTATGTTGACCGTCAATTCCTCAACCGTGCTTGCCACATCGCTGGTGCTTGCAGCGGCTTCTTCGGCGGTGCTGGCTATGGAGTTGATGCTGGAGGATGCCTCCTCGGTTACGGATGCTGTCTGGCTGGATTTGGATGCGGTTTGGTCCGAGTTGTTCACAAGCTGGTTGCTGACGGCGGATAGCCCCTGCGATGAGTTGGCCAGATTATCCGAATCCAAGCGCAAATTTTTAAGTATGCCTTGCAGTCTTGATACAACGCCATCCACTGAATGGGAGAGCTGCCCGAATTCATCCCCGCGCTCCATATCCATGCGAACGGTCATGTCGCCTCTCTCAATTGAGCCAAGGACTTCAACAGTCCTTTTCAAGGGGCCGGTTATGGAGAAGGTCAGGAACAAGCCGAGCGCAATGGCGATGAGAACCACCACCACCAAAATGGTGGTTGCCTGGCTTATGCTTGATGAAGCTTGTTCTGCGGCAGTGTCCGCGAGGTGGCGGGTCTGCTTGGACATATAATCTCTTGTGGCATACAAATCCTCCAGTGCTTTGGAGCCAAGAACGTTAAGACCGTCTGGCAATGGCTCTAGGCAGACCCCTTCAGGGGAAAAATTTTTGGCACGTTTGGCGAAAGCCTCAAGCGTATCTACATAATCATCGGTTACCTTTGACACTTTTCGCAAAAGTTTTTTCCCCTCTTCGTCTGTGAGTTTCTCCTGGGCGACTAATTCCTGCTCCAGGGCGGCGTTGGAAGCCCTCAGGTCTTTGACGACTTCCAGGCGCTCTTCAGACGTTCTTGCGATTTGCCAATTGCGCGCCCCGACACGCAGGCCTTGCACTTTCACCGCGCTGCCCACGAAAATGCCTAGGGGCACGGCTCCTGTTTCGTACATTTGGTCGGCTGCCTCCGCCACAGATTTTAGGCTGCTGATTGAGCGTATTCCCATAAAAGCCGCTAGTGCAGCTAAGAATAAGAAAGACGCGATTAACTTTGGACCCATTTTGATGTTGTTCATAATTACTCCTTGTTGGTTGTTTTAAGGGTTAAACTTCTAAATTTTATTTTCAAATTCTCCTATAAACTTAACTAATGCTTCAACTCCTTCAATGGGCATTGCGTTGTAAATGCTAGCTCTAAAGCCGCCAACGGAACGGTGCCCTTTTAATTGTTCCAAGCCTTTTTCCACGGCTCCCTTCAAGAAAGCTTTTTCCAAAGCTTCTTTTTTGTCTGCGGCAACGGCGTCTTCTCTGAACACAAATGGAATATTCATAGTTGAGCGGTCTTCTTTTGCCGCCGTGCCTTTGAAAAATTTTGAGTTATCCAGAGCATCGTATAGCAGGCCGGATTTTTGAGTATTTATTTTTTCCATCTCTGCCACGCCACCCAGGTCTTTTAGCCAATGCAAAACCCTGTTCATCACATATATGGAGAACACCGGAGGAGTGTTGAACATCGAATGTTCGGGAATGTGCGTGCGGTAGTCCAGCATTGTTGGGATATCGCGTTCCACTTTGCCGAGAATGTCTGAGCGAACTATAACGGTAGCCACACCCGCAGGTCCCATATTTTTTTGCGCACCTGCATATATAAGCCCAAACTTGGAAACGTCTATAGGGCGGCTCAAAATATCAGAACTCATATCGGCAACCAGATATGTGTTAGTTTTTGGAAATTCTTTCCACTGAGTTCCGTAAATGGTGTTGTTGCTTGTGATGTGCAAATAGGTTGCTTCGGGGGTTTGCTCAAAGTCTTTGGGAATATGGCAGTAAGTGGCTCCTTTAGAAGAGCAAACCACATTCACTTTGCCGAATTTCTTTGCCTCTGCTATAGCCTTGCTAGCCCACAGCCCTGTGTCTGTGTAATCCGCAACGGCATTTGCGTCCAGCAGGTTTATTGGAGCCATGCAGAATTGGAGCGATGCGCCGCCGCCCAAAAATAAAACCTCATAGCCAGCAGGTATGGATAGAAGCTCGCGCAAAAGGGATTCTGTTTCTGCTACCATTCCCTCTACAGGCTTGGTACGATGGCTCATTTCCAAAATGCCAATTCCGGTGTCTGCAAAGTCCGCTATGGCTTGAGCGGCTTCGTCTGTTGCTCGTTTTGGGAGGGTGCTTGGCCCTGCGCTGAAATTATAGACAACTTTGTTGGGTTCTTTCACAATAACTTCCTCTATCATAATTTCTTTCTTTGGGAAGTCTCGACCGTCTGTTTTTACCTTGGCTATGGAATCCAAGGTATCAAAACCCTCATATAGCTGCCCGAACACCGTGTAACCTTCATAAGCGTGCCCGCCTTCTGGGTGGTCTAAAAAATGCGCCCCGTCTTTGCCGTGCACAATAAAGAACTGACTACCTATGGAATGAGGCTCGCTAGTCTTTGCCCAAGACACAGCACCCCTGATATGCGTTAAACGAGGGTCGTAAACATCGCCTATTGTGCAACCTTCACCCTTTGCGGCGTGGCCCCCTGTTCCATTTTTGTTTGTAAAGTCCCCACCCTGAATCATAAAGTTTTTTATAACTCTGTGAAATGGTACCCCGTTATATTTACCCTGCTTTGCAAGCTCAATAAAATTTTTTGCCGCAAGTCCAACAATCTCCGGAAACAAGCGAATTTTCATTTTCCCATAATTTGTGGAAATAACTGCTATAGTTTCACCGCTATGCGGCATATCGGTCTGATTGAAGTCTGACATAGCGGGAAATATAGAAAAAGCGTTACATTTTCCTGATAACTCCCGCTAAAATGCCCGCTATTGCGAAATTTTCGCCTTCGTTCACTATTATTGGCGAGTATTTTGGGTTGGACGCCCTAAGCTCAATTTTATTGGCGGAGGGGTGGTAATGCTTTAGCGTGGCATCCCCGTCTATTATGGCTGCTATTATTTGCCCGCGTTCCGCGTTTTTCTGCATGCGGATTATCGCTAGGTCTCCGCTCAAAATGCCATCCCCTGTCATGGAATCACCCTGCACCCTAAGAGCAAAGATCTCGGAGCTACGGGGAAGCACGGATTTGTCCATAGTCAGGGTTGCCTCAATGTTTTCCTCTGCCAAGATGGGTGTGCCTGCCGCAATGCTACCTATGACAGGTAGGTATGCGGCATTGGCAGGAGCTTGCAAAACATTTTGCTTAAGCTCTATTCCTCGAGCACAGTTCGAAAACTTTTTTATCAACCCTTTTCTTTCTAGGGCATTGAGGGCATCCCTGACCCCGTTGGTGCTTTTTATGCCGAATTCTTCGCCTATTTCGCGAATTGTAGGCGGGAATTTATGCAAAAGGATAAAATCCTTTATGTAGATATATATAGCCTGCTGGCGGTCTGTGATTTTTTTCATACCATTAATATACAAAAATACTGAACAAAAAAGCAAGAAAAAATCGGCAAATCGGTGAATGACCATCCATCCTGCGGATGTTTGCCAGCGAGTAAGTTACTATCTTACCCCAAAACAAGGAGCTTTTATGGAAAAAACTTTTGCAATGGTAAAACCAAATGCGGTACAGGCAGGTCTGGTAGGTCGTATAATAGCACGCTATGAATCGGCTAGGCTTTCCGTTGTTGCAATTCGCTTTAAAAAGATGACTCAAGCCGATGCGGAAGGCTTTTATGCAGAGCACGTTGGCAAACCATTTTTTCCCGAGCTGGCAAAATTCATGACTTCCGGGCCTTCTGTCCAGCTGGTTCTTGCAGGTGAAGATGCCATAGCAAAAGTTCGTGCCCTCAACGGTGCAACAAACCCCGCAAAAGCAGAACCCGGCACCATCCGCTACGACTGGGCAACATCGATGACAGAAAACGCGGTTCATTCCTCCGATGGGCCAGAGAGCGCAGCTAGGGAGATTTCGTTCTGGTTTAAGCCAGAAGAAATTTTTGAATACGCTGCGCAAGACCAGAGAGCTAAGTCGGTGCTTTGAAAGTAATTCTATCTCCTATGCACGGTGTTACGGATTTGCCGTTTCGCCGTTTGATAAGGGAGCTTTCCGGTGCTCATGCTCCGTTTTTTGTGTCGGAATTTCTCTCCACGGGCAGTTCCGTTTTTTTAACTCCATCTAATTTGAGAGCCATCAGGTTCTGTAAAGAGGAGGAGCCTTTTTGCGCACAGATTTTTGGGCATAATGCCGAGAGGCTGGCAAGTGCGGCTTTGCAGGCACAGGAATTAGGAGCGGCTTTTGTTGAACTCAATGCTGGCTGCCCGGCTCCTAAGGTTGCAAACAAAGGTTCGGGTTCGGGTTTGCTGAGAGACCTGCCAAATTTGCAAAAAATTTTACATTCAATTAAAAATGTTTTAAAAGTTCCGCTATTTTTAAAATGCCGCCTTGGCTGGGACGAAAGTTCCATAGTGATAAACGAGATTTTGGAAATCGCGGAAGGCTGCGGCGTGGAGCAGTTAACCGTGCATGGAAGGACAAAGGTGCAGGGTTATAAAGGCTCTGCAAATTGGAATGCCATAGGCGAGGTTGCGGCAAAGGCAAAAATTCCCGTTATTGGGAACGGCGATATAAACAATGCGGAAATAGCTATGGAGAGAATTAAAAATTACGGCGTGAAAGGAATTTCCGTTGGACGTGCGGCTCTGCATAACCCGTGGATTTTTTTGCAGATAGCAAATGCTATGGAGGGCAGGGAACCCGCGGAAATAACGGGCTCGCAGGTTTGCCACGCCATTTTTCGCTACGAAGAATTGCTGAGGGAAGATAACCTAAGAGCTGGGCAAATCTTAGGCAGGCTAAAACAGATTTCCGCAAGGCTTTGTTTGGGTTTTAATGCCGCAATGCCGGATTTTCGCTTAAAGGTTTTGCGTAGCGAAAACTGTCAGGATTTTTTGGACAATTTTTCCAGCTCCGCCATTCTTTCGCCCAACGTCTTTTCCCTCCCATACGCAGTGGGTTCGTAGAATTTTGTGCCTTTTAATTTTTCTGGCAGATGCTCCTGCCCCGCATAAGCACCTTGCACGTCGTGGTCGTATTCATAGCCTTTGCCATAACCCAAATCTTTGCCGACTTTTGTGACGGGATTTCTGAATGCCCTTGGCACGGGCAGAGTTCCAGTTTGCCTGATGCATTTGTTCACTTTTGCGTTCATCACTTCAAGGCTGTTGCTCTTTGGAGCAAGGCTCAGATAAACGGTCAATTCGTCAAGGGCAATTAAGCCCTCTGGCACGCCCATAAAATCAAAGGCTTCGCGAGCTGCGGTTGCTAGCAAAAGAGCGTTGGGGTCTGCAAGCCCAATATCTTCCATTGCCATTCGCATAAGGCGGCGCAAAATATAGCGAGGATCTTCACCTCCGTCCAACATTCTGTGGAGCCAATAAACCGCAGCTTGCGTATCGCTGCCCCTGACAGATTTATGCAAAACGCTTATAAGGTTGTAATGCTCTTCGCCGTGCTTGTCGTAGCGGAGCGGTTTTTTATACTGGATTTCTTCCATCAGTTCCAGCGTTATTTCCGCTTCTCCTTGAACTGTTGCGGCAATCCATTCCAACTGGTTCAGCAAAAAACGCGCATCGCCATCGGCTTGCCCAATTAGTTTTTGAGCTGCCTCTGGTGATATGCTCAAATCTTTTCTCTTGAGACCTCTCGGATGTGTGTGCAACGCGCTTTCCATAAGGTTTTGCATATCCTGTTCTTGCAGAGGGCCAAATAATATCAATTGGCAACGGGAGAGCAAAGCGGAGTTCACCTCAAAACCGGGGTTTTCCGTTGTGGCTCCAATCAAAGTTATGGTTCCGTTTTCCACCGCACCCAAAAGGGAATCTTGCTGGGCTTTGTTAAAGCGGTGTATTTCGTCTATAAATAGTATTGTCTCTGTGTTGTTTTCCTTATAGGTTTTTGCTTCGTCCAAAATTGTTTTTACGTCTTTAACTCCACTTGTGACAGCGGATATGGCTACAAATCGTTTTTTGCCGAGGTTCTTGATAACATTTGCAAGGCTTGTTTTTCCGCAGCCCGGCGGCCCCCAAAACACCATGCTGGGTACGTTTGAATTTAAGATGGCGGCTCTTAACATGCTCGTTTCCCCTAAAATTCTCTGTTGCCCCAAAAACTCATCTAAATTTTGGGGACGCATTCTTTCTGCAAGAGGAGTAGTGACGTGCATAGGTATAATTTACTATATTTCAATCTATGGATTTTAGTATTGTAATTGGAACGGTAGCGAGCGTTTTTCTATTAGGTTATTTCGGTTTTGGCACCACCGATAATATCCCCATGTTCATAGATCCTCCCTCGATGGCTATCACTGTAGGAATGTCTACAATGGCTATGGTATGCGCATATCCACCAGGTTTTTGGAAAACTTTACCTGGTTTTTTAAAAATGACTGTTATTGTGCAAGACCACAATCTTGAAAAGACTATAAGCCAAATAATAGGTTTTGCGGAACAAGCCAGGCGCGAAGGTATCCTTGCTCTTGAAAACTCCCTTGACACAGTTGAGGACCCTTTTTTGAAAAAGGGCATTCAGCTTGCGGTTGACGGAACGGAAAAAGCCGTTATAGAAAAAATTATGGAAATAGAAAAAGAAAGTATAGAGGAAAGGCATAAATACAACGCAGCTTTTTTTGATAATTACGGGGCAATGGGTCCGGCGTTTGGAATGATAGGAACGCTTGTGGGGTTGGTGCTCATGTTAAAACAGATGAGTGACCCTGCGGCTATAGGTCCTGCTATGGCTATCGCGCTGATAACCACGTTTTACGGCTCTCTTTTGGCAAACATGGTTTGCTGGCCCATAGCTACCAAGCTCAAAGTTCGGCATGGCGAAGAAATGGCTGAAAAACAGGTTATGCTAGAAGGCATTCTCGCTGTACAAGCTGGCGAAAACCCGCGTATTGTGCAGTGGAAGCTGGCGGCATACCTTGATCCCAAAGCTAGAGCAGAGCTAGAAGCCGAAAAAGAAAGAGAAAGGCAAGAGAAGAGATAGGGGATAGGAGCGCAGATGGCTAAACCAAAATGTCCAGACTGTCCGCCAGGTTCACCTCCATGGATGGCCACATTTTCCGATATGACAACTCTATTGCTGACTTTTTTTGTGCTTTTGCTCTCAATGGCTAATTTTGAGCCAGTTAAATACGCTTTGACCGTTCAGAGCTTGCAAGGCGCATTCGGAGTTTTGCAAACTTTCCCCACCGTCCCCATACACCCTATTGTGAATATTCCCAAGAAAACCGGAGATGAGCAGAGAAAGAAAGAAAGTCTTAAAGATGCAGAGAAAATAAAGCAAATTGTACAGACAAAAAATATGCAAGAGGCGGTAAAAGTTGAAGTGACGGAAAAAGGCATTGCCATAATGCTCCGCGACCCTGTTGGATTTGCTAGTGGTTCGGCAGACCTTAAGGATCAAGGTAAAGAGATATTGGCAGAAATTGGCGATGTTATAAAAACCAATCCTGATTTGAAGGTTCGCGTTGAGGGACATACAGATGATGTTCCAATACGCTCAAATCGCTTTAACAGCAACTGGGAACTTTCCTCGGCAAGGTCTCTTTCCGTGGTTCAGTTGCTTTCTGCGCAAACCGGCATTCAGCCGCAGAACATGAGTGCGGTTGGCTATGGAGAGTATCGCCCGCTTGTGCCAAACACAAGCCCTGATAATCGTGCACAAAATCGCCGCATCCAAATTTTTGTGGACTACATCAATATGCCGCAATAGTTGTCTGCGATTTTTCTACATTTATTCTATTTGCGAGGTTTAAATGCCAGGAATGGATGATGATAAAAAGACGGAGGCAGCTCCAGCAGCCCCTGATGAGGGCGCTGGTAAAAAAGCCTCTATAATAAAATGGGCAATAGTTGGTGCAATTTTGCTTTTGTTTATAGGAATGCAGGTTGCAATGTCGATATTCTTTACACAAAAGCTAAATCCGCCGCCAGCCGTCAATTTAGAAGACGCAGAGGCAAAAAAACAGGAAGAATTCCTCAAGGCGCAAAAGGAAGTTGGCGTAACGCTTGCCGCCCCGATAGAAGTAACTGTGAACATAAGCGGCGAAGATGGACGTTTTGTAAAATGCGGAGTTCAGCTGGAATACAACCCTTCTTTTCTCAAATTGGGCGATGAACTTGAAGCTCGTAAGCCTCGCATTAAAGATATAGTAATAGACCTATTGAGTAGCCGTACGCTTTCCGAGTTGATGACACCCGAGGGCAAACAAGCCGTTCGGGAACAAATATTGAAGGATGTTAACGACATTCTGCCAGATGCAGATGAAAAAGGTAAGCCATTAGGCAAAGTATCTCGTAGTTATTTTGATTCCTTTATGATACAGTAAATTTATGGGCGATATTTTATCACAAACAGAAATTGATAAGATGATGTCGAATCTTTTTTCGGCGGCACCTGCGGCTGCGGCTCAGCCCGTAAGTCAAGTTCAAGTTTTTCAACCAGCTTACGAATTTAGAACAGGAGCGGAAGATAAAAAGGTAAATCTCTACGATTTTACTCGCCCAGACCGCATTTCAAAAGACCAGATAAGCACGCTCAGAAATTTACACGAGGGTTATGCCCGTTTGCTCTCCACTACGCTCACGAGTATGCTCAGAACAATAGTCGAAATTAACCTGCAAAACGTGGAGCAGCTGACCTACGGCGAGGTGATAAAAAGTATCTCCACCCCAAGCTGTATATATGTGTTTCAGATGGAACCTTTGGAGTCAAGCGCGATTTTTGATGTTAGCCCTTCGCTCATATTCATAATGCTAGACCGCTTGTTCGGTGGCCAGGGGCGCAGCATAGACTCCACCAATAGGGAAATGACAGATATTGAAAAAACTGTTATTTACAAGATAATAGAACGTTCCCTTGCAGATTTGAAAATCGTTTGGGAAAACATAGGCATTTTTTCCCCGAAAATTGAAAACTACGAAATAAATCCGCAATTCGTGCAGATAGCTCCGCCCGGTGATACTGTTGTCTTGGTGACTTTGGAAGTTCGTACCCGTACCGGTTCGGGTTTGATGAGCCTCTGTTTTCCATTTATTCTTTTGGAATCCATCATAGACAAGCTGTCTGGAGAATCTTGGATTTCCGCGCAAAAAACAACAACGCAAGAAACCCGCAGAATGGTGGAGAGGGAGCTTTCCAGCACAATTGCAACGCTGCGAGCGGAGATAGGCTCAACACAGCTTTCCGTCAGGGATTTTTTGCAGCTCAGTATTGGCGATGTTATGGTTTTGGATAAACTTGCACAATCGGATTTGGTTATGTATATAGAAGACCGCCCAAAATTTTTGGGGAAACCTGGTGTTGTAGGTAGGTCAAAATCTTTTCAAATTACAGGTATTATAGATAGAGAGGTTGGCGATGACGATTAATGGTCGCAAGGAGAATGTATGTCAGGCGGTATATTAAGTCAAGATGAAATAGATTTGCTCACAAAGAATCTGCTTGGCAGCGGTGGTGCTCCTGCGGCAGCGGAAGCTCCTGCTGCGGCTCCTGCGCCTGTTGAGAATACGGCTGAGGCTGCACGCCCATTTTTCAAAATAATTTGCGAGCAGGCATCGAGCGTTGTAACAGCTGTGCTTTCTCGTGCTGTTGATTTTCAGCTTCAGTGGCTTGTAGCTGGTGAAAACTCGGTTATACCAGACGAGCTTACCAGCCATAGCCTTTGCGTGGATGTTAGCGTTAAAAAAGATTTTGTTGGGAATATGTCTTTTGTGATCAGTAAGCAGGAGGTAGCAACTCTTTCCGACCTTATGCTCATGGGTTCTGGTCATACAGATTACACAGAAGAACACAGAGATGCTATTTGCGAAATAATAAACCAAATCACAGGCTCTTGCATAACTACAATAGATTCGCAAATGCGTTTAGCAACGGATTTTGGACAAGGCACAGTTAGAGATTTTTCTGGGAAGAATGATTTTAAGGGTGGAGCTGTTGCAACAATTTTGATTAAGATAGAGGAATTTCCCGACCAAAAAATCTTGATTGTCATAGACGATAGCTTGCTCTCTGGAATAAAAGCGAAGATGTCCAAAGTCTCTTCCATAGGTTCAGATACAAGCCTTGCAAGTTTAGGGCTTTCGTCATCTCCATCTGCATCTTCGGGTGGCATTATCGGTGGTGGCGGCGGCGGCGGGGGCGGCGGCGGTGATGGAACTCCGGTTGCAATGCCTCCTGCGTTTGCGCCTCAGCAAGGCGGAGTGTTTGGCTCCACTGGCAACAAGGCTCTTGATTTGTTGATGGATATTGAGATGCCTATAGTCATAGAGCTAGGCAGATCGCAAATGAGCTTAAAGAGAATTTTAGAACTTGGCCCTGGCGCAATAGTGGAAATGGACAGGCTTGCAGGCGAGCCTGTTGATATTCTGATAAACGGAAAAGTTGTAGCGCGCGGCGAGGTTGTGGTTGTAGATGAAAACTTTGGCGTGCGTATTATCTCGCTCGTATCCCCGGAAGAAAGGTTAAAGTTACTAAGATGAGAATAATAAAAAAAATGATAATGACCATCCTGCGGCTGTTCACCAGCGAGAAAGTAGCGTATGGGTGTCTGATGATTCTGGTTCAGACAATTTATGCGCAAGACACGACCTCTGTTAAAGATACTCTCTCCGCTGCGGCAAAGAGCGATTCGGCAGCAGCGGCGTATAAAATAGAAGCCTTGAAACAAGCATTGGGTGGGGATTCTTACCAGCCAGTAGCTCCTATAGCGAACTATCAACCGCCTGATTTTGGAGGAGTTGCTATCCGCATGACTATTGGGCTTGGCGTTATATTGATTCTTTTATACGTGCTTTATATATTGGCGAGAAAAATTCGCAACGTGGAGAGTCCGCTTGCGAGTAGCGGGCAATCTGCAGTTCAACTTTTGGATTCCAAGTTTTTGGGTTCAGGCAGGCACCTATTTTTAATCAAGGCTGGAGCGGAAAGGGTTTTAATTGTCGGGGCTTCATCTGAAAACATGAGAACTCTTTCTGAAATTCAGGGCGAAGAGGCGAAGAATATTTTAGAGGTTTATGGTTCAAAGTCCGTATCTGCGGCTCAATTTTCCGCAACCGTTGACCACCTGCTCAGAAGGTTCAGAAGGGAGGGCGGTTAATGCGAAGCGGAATTCTACTCGCTTTCTTAATAATCGGAGCCCAAACTGTTTTTGCCCAAGCTGCTCCACCAGACATCCCTCTGCCGCGTGTAACTTTTGGCGTGGACAAAGCTCAGAGCGTTGAAGATGTTTCGGTAACCCTTGAGTTGGTTGCATTGCTCACAATACTTTCGCTTGCACCTTCTATAGTGATAATGATGACTTGTTTTACTCGCATTGTGATTGTGCTGAATTTTGTGAAGCAAGCTATAGGTGCGCAGAACGCTCCGCCAAATCAAATGATTATTGGGCTAAGTTTATTCCTAACTTTTTTTGTTATGGCTCCAACTTTTAATAGGGTGAATGAAGAAGCCATACAACCGTATTTGGCTCACGAGATAAACTACCAAGAGGGGCTAGATAAAGCAATTAAACCTATTCGCGAGTTTATGTTGCGGCAAACATCCGAACAGGATTTGGCTCTGTTCATAAGGGCTTCGCGCTTGCCAAATCCATCTTCGGTAGAGGAGTTGGGAATGTGGACTATAATCCCGGCATTCATAATTTCCGAGCTGAAAACCGCCTTTATAATAGGCTTTTTGGTATATATTCCATTTTTAGTGATAGACATGGCGGTTGCTTCAATTTTGATGTCTATGGGCATGATGATGTTGCCGCCTATGATGGTTTCTATGCCATTTAAGTTGATATTATTTGTTATGGTGGATGGTTGGAGTTTAATAGTGCAGCAACTTTTACTATCTTTTCATTAGCTAGTTGAACTGAGGATTAAATGGTAACAGATCTTTTTGTTGTGGATATAGGGCGCAAGGCGATGTTGCTTATGCTTTATATGTGCGGTCCCATGCTTTTGGCTGCGCTTTTTGTGGGTTTATTCATCGCGCTTTTTCAGGCCGCTACACATATCAATGAAATGACGATGACATTTATACCCAAAATATTGACAGTTCTCCTAGTTTTAATGTTCTTTTTGCCGACTATGGTGGCCTTATTTAAGGATTTTTTTGTAAATTTAATGGCAATTATACCAACTTTGTACCACTAGTCAAAAAATAATATATATTTATTAATGCCGGTTCGTCCAATAATGGCCGTTCTAACATGTTTTGTTTCGTCCGATGCTCTATCAAGGGTTTATGCTTAGGCTTGTTCCTCTGAAAAACCTCTCCGTAGGCTAGGTTATCTTTCAAAAAGAAGTAGAAACGAGACCTTATTCGTGGCGAATCCGGCATCTTTTTGTCTGAACCAAAATTCACAGACGCTCATACGCTACTTATTCATTGTCTGAACCCCGATTCACCCGATTCAAGGATTTTCCCGATTGCTGATTTATTTGCTTTTTGTCTGAACCAAAATTTGCAGACGCCCATACGCTATTTACTCGCTGGCGAACATCCGCAGGATGGTCATTTAAGAATTTTCAGAATAAGAAATTTTATCCTGAAAATCCTTCCATCCTGGCCATCGTGGTTCAGATGTTCAGTCTTTCACGCAACGAACGCTGATAGAAACAAACTTATCGCCTCTGCAGTAGTCATCCATACTGACGAACTCATCGTTGTAGTGCATCGTCTTTCTATAGGCTACATACCGACAAAAATCATTATTCTCCGTAGCACTCCACCAAGAACCGCTGTTGCCGATAGACCAAAAAGGATTACCTGCAGGTTTAGCAGCAGTGTAGCCAGCTGGCAGAGCAGCAAAGCCATAAGTGTTCTCGCCATTGCCAGATTTTCCTTCGTAATCATTCCAACCACTCGTTGCCTTTAAATATTTGCCAGCACAGTCACGGCATCCTCTGTCTCTTTCAACGAAGTTTATCAGCACATTCCATTCGTTATTGCTGGGAATATGCCACCCGCTCGGGCAAATGCCCTTGTGATTCACATCGCTTCCGCCCCATTCTTCAAAATTATATCTTTCGTCTATGCCCATAGCAGCAGCCCAGTCATAAAGGCAGCCATATTTTTCGCAGTTGGCTGGGTCATTGTTGTAGCAATAGCATCTGCTGTCTGGAACATAACAGCCCCAGTTCTTTGCCATCCATACTTGGCTGCCAATTTCAACGCTTCCGTAATCATCTACATCGCAAGAACCGCCTGTATAATTCTGCCGTGGAATATAGGGTAATGGATACGGATCGCCGCAGCTATAGCAGGGCATACCATCATCTGCACTGCAACTTAAAACAGCATATACCGCGATGGCTGGCAAAAGCAAAAACAAAAGTTTTCTCATAAATTTATCCCCAAGTTAAGACCAAATGTGCGATTGTAGAGTTTGTATTTATTATCGTCATTATATATTTGTCTAATCGCCGCAACGTTGAAAAAACCATAGTCATAAAACGCACCTATGTAGAACATCCCTATATCAAAGCCTATGCCAGTGCTTAAGCCGATGTCAGAGCCGAAAAGGTGCCAGCCATAATACGGTCCCACGTTGAGCCTGAGCGCATCTAACTTGAAGGAAAGCAGCAATGGAAGCTCAATGTATGGAACGAGGTAACCTTCGCCGTTGCCATCTTCCATTCCCTTTTGGATATACATCAAGCCGGGCTGGATATGGAACAAATCGCTTACAGCAAAATCCACCACAAAGCCAGCCTGTATACCGAGAATGTCGCCGTAATTGCCGCTACCACTTTTAGGTATAAAGCTTTCTCCATAGTCGTCAGCATGAGCACGAACTGTATATTCCGCATAAGTGTGCGAAAAGTTGGCACCTGCCCTGATGCCGAAAGATACCATGCTCTTGCCTTTCTCCTTTTTCTCCTCCTCATCACCGCCAGTGGGTGCTGCGGGAGGTTCGTAAGGCTCGTCAACAACGCACTCATCGGCTGCGAGTTTTTTAACATCGCTCACAAGCCTCATTATATCCATGCTGGCAACTGCACTGAGTAGCTTCTTGGGGTCAACCGAGCCGCCTGCCATAGCAGCGTTCATAATGCCCTGCATAAAATCCGTAAGGCTACCGACTATTTTATCCTTGTTAGGGAAACCTTCGGGAAGCTCGTTCTTTATCCCGTCAATCGTGCATTGTGTCATAAACGACTTAGGCTCCAATTTTTTCCCGAATGGGTTAAGCATATCCTTGGCAAGTGTTGAGGAGCAGTCTTTCAGCTTGGTAGGGAATCTATCCTTTATCTTATAAATAAGCTCGTTGAGGTTGTACTTTTTATCACATTCCCCTTTAGGCCCAGCAGGGGCAGCCATAGTATCTGCCGGGGCTTCCTTGCCAGCGACTACAGTTGGAGCAACCGCAAGCGTAGCGGGGGCGGTGGGTAGCGTATAGTTCCCAGGTGGCAACAGCTGGCGGGCAAGCTCATTGGAGACCGCCGTGAGGTCGTCAAGAGACCTGAGGGCACGGTCTGTGGTGCCAGTTTTGATGATTTGCAAATCGGAGACCCTTGCAAGTCGGGCGGTTATGGAATGGGCACCAAAGGCTTCGGTCATGCTCACAACGCACACATACTCCGCACCGTGCCGCTTGGCGGTTTGGGCTATATATGCCAAGTCGCCTTTGCTGCTACTAGCAAGTTCGTCTTGAAGCAACGCGGGGTCTGCTATCTGCGTGTAACTGCCGCTCTGCGACATCGCGGAGAGCAGCTTGCTCCCAAGCGACTTGTTTATGCCACCGCTTGCTCCAGACACATAGACGGCTAGCTTTGGCGGGGCTTCCTGTGCAAAGCAAAGGGCGACAAACAAAAGGCAGGCTGATCCTGCCCGTATAACGTTTCTCATTTTTTCTCCATTTTGAAGGGGGCAGGGGGTAAAAAATGCCGAAATTTGCAAAAATTCGGCACTTCTTTTATTGAGATATACGATTTATTGACAATTCTATGGTTGGTGGACGGTATCGGGAACGGCACTAGCCGCGCCACTTAGACCCTTGGGGATAAGGTTCAGGCGTAAAAACCATAATGCACACAAATATAGATATTTTTTAACGCTTTGTCAAGAATTTTGCGAATCAATCCTTCACACAACGGACGGAACACCCTTCTTTATATTCAAGAGATTTTACTCGCGCATCACCATTACTCATAAACCATATTTCGCCTATGGAATAACCTGGGGAAGCACTAAACCAACAGCCGTAATCACCTATACTTCCAAAGATTACATGCGATTCATCATAATCACCCTGAAGAAAAGTTCCGCCTAGCAGAGCAGAAAAACTGTTTTTACCACCTAATGAACTAAAGAGTGTTTTCCATTCTTTGTTAGTAGGCAAATGCCATCCTTTTGGACAAATCATTTTTGCTGTTTCCCAGTCGTACAATCTGCCGTATTTCTCGCAATTTTCGGGCTTGTCATCGTAACATTTTCCATTTTTCGCTTTAAAGTTTAAATTCTCTGCCATCCAAACTTGGCTGCCAATTTTGATGGTTTTGTATTCTTGTGCGTAATTTGTCGCATAAAGCAAAACAAACAACATTAAGGCTTTTCTCATTTTTTCTCCTTTGTTTGGGGTTAACGGTTAAAATATAAAGCTAGGTAGTTTTCGGTATAAAAATATAAGGCTTGGTTTTGTCTTTCCATTTACTCTCATTAGGCGGTTTAACATCTATATGAACCCAGGTTTTTGCATAATCCCTATGCTCAATTCTTTTAATTCCAAGATTAAGTCCCTCGGAACTTTCGCAAAAATTTCTTAATTCATTTAGTTTAGAAATATGATGCAAATCCAGAGCCTCACCTGTTTTGTGAGGGCTTTTTGATGCACCAACGGTGCAACCTGGGGTACGCAAACCGCACCAGCGATTCACACGCTTGCCATTATTCACATTCACGTAAACACCGGGGAAAAGCTGCTTTAATTTGTTATAAATTGACAAAATAACAGAATCAAAATTTTTAATTGTATAATTTAAGCTCTTCCAATTAGGGGGCATTATATCTTCCAAACTGTCATCATTCCAATTGCTATCATCCAAAGAATCAAGCCTCTTCAAAGGACTGATAGGAGAAGTGCTTTGAATGGCAAGGTTCGGAGGAGTGCTTTGAGGAGCAACGCTCGGAGAACTGCCCTTAGAGGCAACGCTCGGAGAAAAACCAGCTGGTATAAGTCCAAAAGAATCCGGCGAAGCCTTCAAAGCTAATTTCCAAAGAGGAAGGTTTTCTTTCATATCTTTTTACTGTTTTGCGGCGGGCATTTTGGACACAAGTGATAAATTAACATTCACACCCTCAACTTGAAAATGCGGAACAACGGAAAGCGTAACTTTGAAAAATCCTGGATTGTCGGGATTTTCGGTTACCGTAACTTGCCCGTAACTCAAAGGATGCGTGGCTGCAAGTTCTGGCCCCGGGTTTTCCATTTCGGTGACAAGCCCTTTGATCCAGTTGTTGAGCTCCGCTTCCAAAACGCCCGCGCTTTTGCTAGCTCCTATGTTTTCCCTTTGCAGAACTTTTAGATAGTGAGCGAGCCTTGCGGTTAAGAAGATGTAGGGTAGGCGAGCGTTTACCCTTGAATTTGCCGTTGCTTGCGCATCATCGTATTCGTCCGGTTTTTGTGCGGAATTCGCCGAGAAAAAGCAGGCATAGTCGCGATTTTTGTAAAAACTGAGCGGGATAAAACCCTGTTTTGCAAATTCAAATTCACGGGTTTCTGGTATCAAAATTTCCGTTGGGATTTTTGCCTGAGCACCTTTGCCAGCGTTGAAAAAATGTATGGGCAAATCCTCTACCTTTCCTCCACTCTCCGGCCCTCTTATTTGAACGCACCAACCGTTATCTTGAAAAGAACGCACCATATTTGCCGCAAATGCAAATGCCGCGTTTCCCCACAGATATTTTTCGTGCTCTTCGCCCAAAACAGATTCCGTATAGTTAAAGCCCCTTGAATTTTTGTTTTCACCGTAAGGATTTCTGAGCAAAAATCTCGGCAAAACCAAGCCCACGTAACGCGAATCATCCGTTTTGCGAAAGCCTCGCCATTTTGTGTATTCCGCTCGCTCCATATAATTTTCCAGATCGTCTATCTTTGGCAAATCGCCTATATCGGATTTTCCAAAGAATTTGGAACCAACGGAGGAGATGAACAGGCAATGGGATGCAGCGGAAACCGAGGATATATTTTGCAAAAGAGCGATGTCGTCTCCAGAATTATCAAATTCAAGGTTCGCTATCATCGCGGCGTACGGTTCTCCGCCTGGGGTATCGTATTCCTCGCTGTAAATATGGCGGTAAAGCCCGCTCTGAATTACCTCCGGCGAATCCTCAAAGTCGTACTTTATGGATTCCTTGTCTGCGTTTAGCAATTCTATTTTCACATTTTTTCTGAAATCGCTTCGCTGAACCAAGAAATGCAAACTACGCCACGAGGATTCTAGTTTTTGGAACTTTGGGTTGTGCATAATTGCATCCAATTGCTCGCTTACAATTTTGTCTATCCACGCCACCAGCGAATCTATAAAGGCACGGTCTATTTTCTCCACGCTTGCGGAGCTGTCCAAAACGCTTTGCGCAAGAGCCGTGATGCCAGAGGCAATTCGCTCGCTTTGGCTGTATTTGTAAAGCGAAGAGGAATCGCTGTATTCCGTGATATCTATAAATTTGGATGGCAAATCCAATTTTACAGTATCATAAATTGAAGATAATTGTGAGTTTTCCATAGCTCTCCTTAAATTTGCGCAAGTTCTTCTAGAACAAGCTGGGTGGAATTTTTGTCTTTCAAAATGGTTTCCATTTTCTTTCTGAATTCCCTATTGTCCAACAGATTTGAACCCAAATCTTTTATCAAATTGCGAACCGCCATCAAGCGGTTCAAGTCAGGAACTTGTTTCACAATTTCCATGGGTTCAAAGGATTTTATGCTGTTGAATTTCAATTCTATTGGCAACTCCGAATCGTCTTTTTTAAGGCGATTTTCAACGGAGGATTTCAGTTCCACATTCAAGGACTGCATAACTCCGTCAAAGTTATCCTTGTTTATGTTTATCTTTTCCCGCTCAATTATGCGGGACTCATCGCCATCCATTTTAAAGTCGCCCAGCACGAGCAGCTTCAAAGGAAGCTCCATTTTTTTCTGTGCTCCACCGTTGTCCACGCTTAACTGTATGTTTATTCGTGCGGGTGGGATTTCATTTTGATAGCTATTTGCCATATCATTCTCCTAGGTTATTGGTTAAAGAAAAATTTTCAATCAGATTTGGTTCCAAGCGGAGCCCAAACCAGTCCTTTGGCTTAATCGCATTTTTTGGCAGATGCCAGTCTATAGAAAAATCGATATCCACTAAATAACTTTTGTCTTTAAAGGAGAATTGCATAGGCATTTTCAGCAAACTCCATTCGCCTCTTATCCTCTCTTCAAAGGTATTGTTTGCGGTTTTTACAACTAATTCTATTCCGCTCCCGTTTATCTTTGGGAAAAAGAATTCCATTTTCTTGCCATTTCCATTTTCAATTTCCACATATTGGCTATCAATACCCAATTTTACCGATGCCATGCTGGGAGCTTTTGCAACTATTGAAACAGGTATATTACTCCACATATTGTTTTTTAAGAGCGACAGTTTTGCCAGAGTTTTTTTGTTGAATTTTATTTTTTTATCAGAAACGGTGTCAATTATGTCTATGAACTTGTAAAATTCTCCCCCCTTGCTGAAATAATTGGCGACCTCCGCAACGGAAGGGACTCTGCCTTCTCCGAAAGGAAATTTTTCCAAGATTTGTTTTTGGTAGAGCAGCTCTAAATTTCTGAGCCTGTTTTCAAATTCCAAACTCAAACTGTCTTCTATGGCTTTAAGGCTATCCTCCACAAATTTTATGCTGTCGCTTTTATGCTTTTGCAGTATCAATAAAGTTTCTGTTTTGATTTCTTCCTTATGTTCGCTGATAATTGAAAAAATGCAAAACAAAATTAAAAAAACAATGCTCGCTAAAAACAGGATAACAAACGCTTTTTTTGCCAAGCTATATGCCAGCGGTTTTTCGCTTTCCATAAATGGAAAAAACGGCAATGTGTAGAAGGCTTTGCTATTTTTAAACGATTCCAGTTTTCTTGGCAAAGAGAGGATATTTTTGCATATAACGCTGTCTAGAAAATGCTTGTGCAGATAATAATTCAAATGATTGCTGTTAAATTCATAGTTTTTATCCAGTGTCTCGGCAAATTCTTGAATTTCCAAATCCGCCACGTGGTAAATGGGTATTTTGCACTTCTGTTTTGAGAATATTTTTTCCAAGAATTCGTCTTGTTTTTCCGAGATTTCATCTTGCAGGGGTTTTATCAGAATTATTCCGTCTAAAAAAGGCAGATTTTCATAGTCTTCTATTCTGGAATATATATAATTATAGCCTTTTGGCGGTTTTTGTTTTTTTGCAACGTCTTTGCATCGAGCTTCGCAAAACCCTGTTACTAAAATGTTTTTTGTTCCCCGCCTAAAGGAAAATCTGTGTTTATTTTTTGTCACTGGTTTAAAGTTTATCTTTTCTAAAAAAATATCCGTTTTTGAGATTGCAGAATTTAAAATTTGTTTTAACTCAGCGGTTTCCCCCATTCTGAATTTCCCCATAAATCCCAGTAAAATGCACTTGGCATAGAGTTCGAGTAGCGGAGCGGAATTTTTGTTTTTATGAAAATTATCCATTCTTTCAAAAAAGCGTTTCCCAGCCTCTGCATCTTCAAATTCGTTTAAAACTAGAGAATGTGAAAACCATTTTGCGGATATTGAGCAATTTGCATAGATATATTCATCTATCCAAGCGCATAAGGCATATTTTGCGTTTTCTGTTTCTCCAGCTGTGTAGCCGTTATTTGTGCAACTATCGCAAAATTCTTTGAGCTTTTCCACAAAATCATTTTTAATTTCCTCAGCGGAGATTTCCTCCTCTAACGGCAATAAGAGCACGGAGCTAAAGATATTTTCTGCCAATTCGGTCAATTTTTTCTCGTTCATAAATTTTAGCCTCTCTCCGCTAGAATATCCATTGAATTTATCTGCAATGTAGTTGGCGCATAAACGCCTATTTCCCTCTCTTCGCATAAATTTTTCCAGAGAGAGGAATCTGTTTGCAAGCGAAAATAAAATGTATTCGGTATTTCCTGAATTGTTTTTGGAACAACGCTGTGAACGCAATTTATGCCGTGCGTTGCACTAACCACTATGTTGGATAATTTTGACTTCGGTGCAATTTTCACCTGCGTTGGGATAAATTTAATAAGCTCCTCTGGTGATAATTTTGACTCAATCGCAAGCCAAACAGAAACGGCAGACGAAATCTCCAACTCCGCCAAATTTGCGAAAAAGGAATTTTGTCCCTCTTTTAAAAGCCGTTTTTGGAAAAAATTCGTCTGTTTTTCTTGCGATAAAAATTCATTTAACGCGTCAAAAATTTTGTTGAAACTTTTATCAAATTCAGTTTGGCTGTAATTAAAAGGTTCCTGCAAAAATCTTGAGATTTCGCAGAAAAGCGAGAAGGGCAGAGTTCCTTCCGTATCTTTCATACAGCTTAGAACCGCTCTCAAGGATTTTAAATCTTTTAGCAGCAACTCCTTTGAATGTGAAATATTCTCTATTTTGCTCTGCAAAAGAGAATCGAAATATTTGAGTTTTTTTGAAAAATATTCGTAGCCGTTCAAATATATTAAGGGCGGGTAAAAATTTTTATCCAGCTCAAAAGAACCCTGTAAATTTCTGAGCAACTTAGCAACATGTAAAAATTCCTTCCCATCTAGGGATTCTCCGCTAAAAACAACAGAGGGTATAGGAATTGAAACTGGCATAAGCACCGAATTTTCCGCAGAATATAAATCCGGATAGTTTTCCCATACAACCTTAAAACGGGAGTTTTGCTCCTCTGAAAATTCCACAGGCTTATTCAGATCCAAAGTTAAAAATACATTTAAGCTATTTAAACTCTTGTCAAAAATCTGCGTAAAATTTCTGGCCTTTATCTTTACGGACTTATTTTCATAATCTATATAGGAAATTCCGCTTGGGAAAAACGCTTCACATTCCTTGAATGCAAATTGCCCTTCATGGAGCAAGTCCTCTTCCAATGCCAATTTTCCAAAGCCGAAGTTCATCCCTCTCGGCAAACCGGAGACGTTCCTTATGTGTTTCAAAAGAAATTTATCGGATTGCTGCAAATGCTGTTGAGACAAAGCCATTCCTTCTTTCCACGCTATTAGTGCTGTCATTTCTGTACCTCGTTTAATTTTGGGGTTCCGTAAACAGGTTTGGGCGGATTTGAATAATAGAGCAAAAGCCCAGCCGCCACAAAACCTATTCCTATCAAAGCGGTTTTTGTATTCTCACTTAGCTGAGAATTTTCTGCATTTATCTTTGGATGCCCTAAAACTTCGAACACCGCGTTTTGCAATGTTGCGTTTGGCAAATCAGCAAAACAACTTTCAACCTCTTTAATTGTTTTCCCGCTGTGTTTATCCGTAAGTTTCAGCGCAAAAGCATTGCATTGCGTGTTTTTTATAACTTTTGCCTCTAAAATTGCATTTTTGCCCTCTGCCCCTGCTTCCCGTACATACGCCGAAATTTGCTCCGTAATTTCCGGAGGCGCTTCTATTTGCAAAGCGAAAGCGCTGGTGCTCAAAATCAGCGTTATTTTAAAACCCATTTGCCGAAATAAAGTCATTTACGAACTCCCTTATCATGTCCTCTGCTTCCAGAAAAATTTCATTTTTGCTAAAAATCCCCATTTTCCATATATCCCAGGTTTGGCAATCCATATATTCGTGGCTAACGGCTAAATACGCTCTTTGATGCAGTTGCAGGGAAGCGTAGATAAAATAACTGTCTTCTTCTTTCTTAAAACCGGTTAGCAAAAATTTCAATGCCCCGCCATTATTTGGGGTGTTATATGCTATTATAGGCACATTTGCGTTTTCCAGCCTCTTTTTCAGTTTTCCCCTTATTTCGTCTTCCAGCTTTTTAATCTCAAAATCCCCGGCGCAATGCACAAATAGCTCTACGCCCGGCAATGCCCTTAACGAAGCCTGCCCATATAAGCTATTTGCATGTAAATATGAGGAAAGCCCAAAAACAGCCAGCAAAATCTTCACAAACGAGTTTTCTTTTTTCACATATCCTTAGACGCTTGTGAAGGCAAAAAAAATTCGAAAAGTTGAATTTTGCAAACAGTTGTTTGCAAAATTCGCATTTTTTTCCTAAAATCGGTCTGAAAAGCGTCTAATATGTATGAAAAAAAGTTTTGTTAGGTGCGTTTTATCGTTTTTTTGCATTTTTTTGCTTTCTTGCGCTGTTGCGAGCCAAAAAAATGCCAAATATCATTTTCAGGGCAAAAATGAGTGGTCGGCTATGGCAAGTGATTTTAGGTACCCAAAGGAGTTAGAGGAGCATATAGAAAAATTTTTGGGTATTCCATACCTTTGGGGCGGCAATACAAGGGAGGGCATAGATTGTTCGGCTTTTGTAAAGCAAATATATACTATATACGGTATTGATTTGCCCAGAACCTCTGCTTTGCAGAGCCAATGGGGGGTTAAAATCCCCAAGCAATCCCTTTTGCCTGGCGATTTGGTGTTTTTTGGCGAAGCGGACAGAGACTCCGTGACCCATGTTGGAATATATATGGGGAACAATAAATTTGCAAACTCCACCAGCTCCTACGGAGTAAAATACTCCGACCTAGACGAACCATATTATTCTTTGAAGTTTTTGTTTGCAAAGAGGGTGAGGTAACCTCGCTGGCTTTTTAGCCTATTTTCCGCAAATTGAATTGTCATTTTTTTGTATATTTTTAAAGGAAAAAATGGAGACCTTGCACCCTAAGGTTTAGAGCTTGGAGTGCAAGGTCTTTTCAGGGCATTTTTCCTTTAAAAATATACAGTTTTTAGCTACATTATGGGCTATGGCACAAAATAGACCCCCCACCCCCCTATTGTCTGAACCCCACGCCCATGCGCTACTTACTCGCTGGCGAACAGCCGAAGGCTGGTCATTCACCCGATTCAAGGATTTTCCCGATTTCAACATTCAACCCTTCAAAAATGGAGAACACACTATGAGACAACTCATTGTACGGGCAGGGTCAGCCTGCCCCTTGTTTGCTAAACTGGCAGCCTTTGGGCTTGCCTTGGCTTTAACCTTTGGCTGCTCATCGGGCGATGATGGCGGTGGCAGCAATAGCAGCGATAGCAATTCCAACTTGGTTGTTTCTAGCTCCAGTTCCATTGCAAGTTCAACGCCAAGTAGCTCGTCTGTTACATCAAGCAGTAGCTCTAGTATAATGACATACATACTAACTTGCGCTGATGTACCTTCAATAGGCAAGGTAGGTACAACAATAAACCCGCCCACAGTTACTTGCAACGACATAGCAGTTATCAGCGGTCTTGATTGGACAAGCGCACCAAATTGGAATAATCCTGCGATAGGTACATACAGTAGCATATCTGTAACAGCAAGCTCTGGAAACTGTAGTGGCAAATCTGCCACTTGCAGTGGTACTTTAACAGTTCAATCCAACGTCGTTTACGGTGCTCCCGTAACTTACGAAGGCGAAACCTACGAGACTGTTGTGATCGGCACCCAAACCTGGATGGCGAGGAATTTGAACTACGACGTTCCCGACAATGATACCGATGTGTGCTACGACAATGACCCTGCCAATTGTGCGATTTCCGGCAGATTATATAATTGGGCAACGGCAAATACCGTATGTCCCTCTGGCTGGCATTTGCCTACTTTGTTAGAATGGGCAACATTGACGTCGTATGTCCGTGATGTTGCAACCAAGTTGAAGGCAAGGAACGGCTGGACGATGTACTGTGGCAACGGCACGGACGATTACGGTTTTTCGGCTCTGCCTGGCGGTGCTGGCACTTCCCTTCTCGGTTTCCTCGGCGGCGGCTTAGGCTACTGGTGGAGTGCCACGGAGAGCAGCAATGCTCAAGCCTCCTACATCTACATCAACTGTAATGTCGGTGCCAATAAAGAAGGTAAATCAGCCCAGTATTCCGTTCGTTGCGTGAAGGACTAGGCAAGTTGATTGTCTGAACGTCTGAACTCCGATGCCCCCAATTATCAGGATTGACAGGATGAAATTTCTTATTCTGAAAATTCTTTCATTCTGAGAATCGTGGTTCAGACAAAGGGAATGCGGTTACCTATGCAGTTGCAGGGCGGGTTTGTTTGCGAAAGTGATTCTCAATATCGGTTGAAGTATAGCCTTTTTTCATAAGGTCCAAAATTTCATCGAGTCTTTCCTCTTGACCTTCCTTGCGAGCTCCATCTATCCTTGACTGATTATCACGCCACTCCTTCAAGCGAGCCTCATAAAGCATACGATTATAATCGTCTGCACTGAACTTAGCCAAAACATCTACGGCTTTCACAAACACTGGATCTATTCCTGCCAAATCCATAAATTCCTCTCTTTTCTCAGAGTTAATAAACCTAAGCCATTC
>JAITFO010000027.1 GCA_031281265.1 Candidatus Fibrimonadaceae bacterium | reverse complement strand
CCAGCGGAATGCCCAGTTTCTCAAATGTTTCCAAAAGCTCAGGGTCAACATCTTCTATATTTGCGTGTTCTTTTTTATTTTTCGGCGCACTGTAATAAACTATGTCCTGCAAATTTATAGGCGAAAATTTTAATTCCCCCCAAACAGGCGGTTCCATACTCTGCAATTTTTCATAACTCTTCAAACGGAATTTCAGCAAAAACTCCGGCTCCTTGCGAATAGCACTCGCACGGCGTATCACATCTTCCGAAAGCCCTTTCTCAAACGATTCTGTTTCTACATCTGTTACAAAACCGTATTTGTAGGGTTCAATTTTAAGCGAGTCCATAGGCTAATACGCTCTCACCCATTTGGTCTCATACTCAACGGTTTCGCCTACTTGCCTAAGTAATCCTATGCCGAGTTTCTTAGCTTCCTCTGCGACTTCCTCGCTGATAGACATAGCACCTAGCCCTAGATATATTTTGTAACTCGCATAGTCAGGGAATAAAGTCCTGAAATTGGGAACTTTTTGATTTACCATTGTTGTTGGGTAACCCTTTCTAGCTGTGTATTTGATTTCTACTAAGGCGACTGCATCATCGTTTATCATTACGATGTCAAACTGGTCTTTGAGTCTTTCGCCGTTTGGTAGTTTTCTCAATAGTTTGATATCTTTATCGATGTCGTCAAAATGCACTCCTGCGAACTCCATTTTCTTTTTCAAGGAAGTGTAAAAATACTCTTCCGCAAATTCGCCATTACTATCGCCAATGCCTACTACATTTGATTTTAAGTCATTGACTTTAATACCAAGTGCTTCGAATTTCTCGGTGAGAGTGCGATCGTTCTCTTGGATTATACGTCTGGTTTCGGCAAGATTTTCGTCTAAAAGGTGGTGACTCTCCGCTATTTGACGAGCGTTTTCCTGCATTTTTCGGTCGGTCTCGGCGAACATTGCCCAGACGTCTGCTGCTGTTAGGTCTTTTTTCTCCATATAAATACCTTTTTGTTCGGTTGGGTTTAGGGCTACGGGATTAATTGAAAAGAATATTCCCTAAACATTTGGATAATATAGAAAATCAGCAGATTATTCATTACGAAAAATTTCGTTACGAAATTTTTCGTACTCCATCTACCGCATAAAATCCGTTCTTTGCCAAGGTTCCGCTTCTGGAGTTTTAACCCCTGCGTTTTTTCCGGCTTCTATACATTTCAAAAGCCAAGCCATATTTGCGCCCAAACGGCGCATGGTTTGCATTCCTTCCAAATCCTGTTTAACCTGTTCAGGGGTTGAACCGTGGACTTGGTTCCAATACTGCGAAGAGACTATGGGCATATTGCTTATTGTAAAATATTTGTTCAACTGGTCAAATGCGGCAGATGCTCCGCCCCTGCGGCAGCTAACTATAGCGGTTGCTGGTTTGTTTGCTAAATTTGCTCTTGCAAAATAAAAAAGCCTATCCATAAAAGAGGTGATTTTTCCACCTGCGCTGGCAAAATGAACCGGAGAGCCAAACACAAAGCCATCTGCTGTTTCTGCTAACTTGGCAAACTCATTTACAATATCATCTGTTTTGCATTTGCCGTGTTCATAGCAAAAACCGCAAGCTCCGCAACCCGGAATACCTTCGCTCCCAAGCTGGAAAATTTCCGTTTCTACTCCGTTTTTATTTAACTCGCCTGCAACTTCGCACAGAGCGGTGTATGTGCAACCATTTTTATGCGGACTACCATTTACCAGAATAACTTTCATAAGGGGAAAATAGAAATTTTATATATTTAAAACATGGATACTGAAAATAAAACTCAAGTCAAAAAGTTTACAAAGAGTTACACATTCAAAATACTTTTCCTAGTATTTTTGATATTGGTGCTGCTCATTCCCGCCAATATGGTCGATAGGCTTATATATGAGCGTAGCAGCACGGCGGATTCAGCCGAAGAGGATATTATGGAAGCCTGGGGAAGCGAGCTTGTGGCGGCAGGGCCGGTAATCGCTATTCCTGGCATAAGAACCGAGGAAGTTCGTACTATCACAAGTCAGGACGTAGAAAAAATTAACATTGTTAAAAAACCTTTTACATTGATAGTAACTCCGCAGAAACTGAACCTAAAGACAAATTTCAAAACGGAAATTCGGAAAAGAGGTATTTTTTCCGTGCCGCTGTTTCACGGTGAGTTCACCATTTCAGGTGCCTTTGACCCCACACAAGCGCTTTCTTCCATATCACCCAACGAGGAAGTTTCGTTAGACAAGGCGGAACTGATAATCGCTCTTTCAAGTCAGAAAGGAATACGGAAAATTGACCAGGCGGTATGGAATGCTAAAGAGAGCAATGCTAACCTTTTCTTTCAGCCCGGAAACCGTGGGCAAGACTACGCCCTCAAAGTAAAATCACTTGATTCAAAATATAGCTACATACGCTCCGGTGGTGGAATTTACGCGGAATTGCCGGAACTCGCTGCCGATACCAAAGCGAATTTCAACATAGTGATAACCATTCACGGAGGCAGGTTGGTGCGGTTCCTCCCATTAGGTCAAGACACACACGCCGATATAATCGCCGATTGGCAGTCCCCGTCATTTCAGGGTTCCTTTCTTCCAGGAAGTTCAAATATCAAAGATGATGGTTTTGATGCAGCGTGGGATATCAACTACCTGAGCCGAGACATTCCTCTGCATTGGAAAACCGAAGGAGGCAGCCGCGACTATTCCAACGCTTTGTTCGGCGTCAATTTTTTCCGTGCGATTGATACTTATTCGCTTAACACAAGGGCTGTGAAATACGCAATCCTTTTTTTAATTATCCCTTTCTTAACGCTTTTTCTATTTGAGGTTTTTACAAAAAAGAAAATTCACCCCGTGCCATATCTGCTTTCGGGAATTGCCAATATCATTTTCTACCTTCTGTTGCTCTCCCTTTCTGAGCAAATACAGTTCTACCTCGCATACATCATTGCTGCGTTAGCTATAGTTATAATGCTTACGCTTTATTCACGGGCGTTATTGCCATCGTGGAACAAAAGCTGGTATATGGGAGTGATTTTGGCGATTTCCTATATATTGCTCTATGCGGTGCTGAACGCTGAATCTTATGCTCTGCTTGTAGGTTCCATTTGGGCGTTTATTGTGGTTGCGTTAGTGATGTTCTTTACCCGTAAACTAAATTGGTATGGGTCAGAAGAATGAAACTCTCAGATTTGACAAAATACAAAAATATAGTTCTGCAAGCCCACAACATTCCAGACGCAGACACTGTTTCCTGTGCTTATGTTTTGCAAAAATATTTTGAGAGACATTCCTGCAAAGCAAAAATAATTTACGGAGGCCCTGCAAAAATAACAAAGCCAAGTTTAATGATGTTCATTGAGGCAATAGGCATAGAGATAGAATTGGTTCCCAGTATTCCAGCAGATATGGATTTGCTCATAACCGTTGATTGCCAATATGGAGCGGGAAACGTGCAGAAATTCCCCTGCGAGAGATTTGCCGTTATAGACCACCATATGGTTGAAATTCCCGAATGTGAACTCAGCGAAATAAATCCGCGTTTGGGCAGCTGTGCGACTCTTGTTTACGGAATGTTGCTGAAAGAGGACAATATAGGTGATTTTTTGGAAAACGAAAAGATAAGTACGGCTTTGTATTATGGGCTTTTCACGGATACAAACGGAATGTCTGAATTGCGGCATCCGTTGGACAGGGATTTGGCGGATGTTCTCTATGACAAGGCGTTGGTTAAAAAATTAAAAAATGCAACAATAACAATGCCGGAACTTTCAATAGTTTCCGGTGCGCGTGGCAAATACAATGTTATAGGAGATGTGGGTTTGTTCAAGGCGGAGCCTTGCGACCCGAATATTCTTGGGTTTTCAAGCGATATAGCTATGCAGGTGGATTCTATTGGTGCGTGTGTTTTGTTCTCTGTTGTGAACGGGGGAGTAAAACTTTCCGTTCGCAGTTGCAGCCGAGAGATAATGGCAAATGAGCTTGCGGCATTTTTGTGCGAGGGATGTGGAAGCGGTGGCGGGAATTTGGAGAAAGCCGGAGGGTTTCTAAAAAATACGGAAGAGTATTTAATTTCCAGGCTGGGAGAATATGCGGTGGCTTATGATAAAATTTATGCAGGCGAGACGCCAGTTGATTTT
This sequence comes from Candidatus Fibrimonadaceae bacterium, assembly GCA_031281265.1. Lineage (GTDB taxonomy): Bacteria > Fibrobacterota > Fibrobacteria > Fibrobacterales > Fibrobacteraceae > Fibrimonas. The sequence goes on along the minus strand of JAITFO010000027.1, from coordinate 256 downwards.
GCCTCGATGAAGCGTTATAGAAAACTTCCCGTAGAAGTAGGTTTTGCGAGAAGCACGGATTTATTCCAAGATGGGACAAAACTCACAGTTCGTACAATGGAAGGTGATATAGATTTAACCGCCAAGGAAAATATTTATATTATGATAGGCATAGAGGGCGAAATATATCCTATTCTGCGTGAGAAATTTGAAAAGAATTATAAAGTTTTGGATAAAAAATATGAACCCGTTTCTGAGTATCCGCCCACGGTTATAG
>JAITFO010000017.1 GCA_031281265.1 Candidatus Fibrimonadaceae bacterium | reverse complement strand
GTGCTCAAAATCGCTACTATATTGTTGTCGTAATCCATTAAGGCTACGCCCGCTGTGGCAGGGAAAGTTTCTGATGATACATTTTTCAATATGCTGCTAACTTTGAATCCCTCGTTTATGGATACGGTGGTTTTTTCGGATTCTAATTTTCCAAGCCATAAACCGTAACCGCCGCCTTTTACTCCTGTTTCGGTGTCTGCGGTAACTGTGAAAGGAATACTTTTGGGGACATTTGGCAATGAGTGTGCTGCGATTTTCCAGTCTGTTTCTCCGTTCATTTTGGTGACTATTCTCAGGTTGTATTGACCTGCATTTGCGCTATATGGCACAGAACAATTTATTGTTGAAAGCCACGTGCCAGCAATTCTCATCTCATTGTAATTTTTCGTTCCTATAACTTCTACAATGTTTCCGCTGTTATTTACTAACGCTACTCCTGACTGACCACCAGGGAAAATGCCAAAACTCCTTATTTTGAAAACAACGGTAATCCCATCATTTTGAGATACCGTTGTTTTGTTTACGGTGAAGCTGTCTAATCCCATTTCGTTGCTGCCTATGCTGCCTGCATCTGGTTTGATGTTGATGGTTACTTGATTATTATGGTTGAAACTTCTTCCTTCGCCGAGGGCTATATTATTGAGAGAATACCACCCATCATACGAACCACCCCAGCCTGGGTTGATATGAAATTTGCCAGCGTTATCATAACCATCTATAACAAAGGCGTGACGAACAAAATTTTCTTCACTATCATTCTCCGCAGTTGTACCCCAATACCATACTGGAAGCCCTAAATCCAACTGTTGCCGTATTACTGCTTCCCATTCGGCATCTTCGTAGTATTTGCGGTAGAGCAGTTGCCTGCTATTATCATACCCCAAATATCTGTCATATCCAAGGTACAGGCTGTGCATTAGTGTAGTTATTGCATTTTGTTGCTGCTCGGTGAGGTTGATATTTTTATATGAATTAAGCATATTATCCCAGTCAAAAGTTTGAGGTGGATATTTCAGATAATTCATTATCTGCGCACTAGCAACAAGTCCGCAACCAATCCATCCTCTGCTACCATCGGGTAAAGTGCTGAATGGATTGTATGGGCTGCCGGTTCCCCAAGTCGTTTTCAATAGCGGCGCAACGATTACCGTTCCAGCAGGGTTTGAAGGTGGAATGGGCGTATTATCGCTAGGAGGCTCAATGCCTCTTTCGTTATCGTAACCGCTCTGTTGCGAGCTGTCGCTTTGCCGTTGGCTGGAACTTGAAGGCTGGCTGCTGCTGCTTTCTAGTCCGAGTAGCTCTTCCAAACTGTGCTGTCCGCAGGAGGTGGTGAGGGTGAGGGCAAGCGCAATGGTTGCCGCGAATGCGAGGTTTTTAGGACTAAAGGTCATATTTGAGGGAATGTAGAAAATAAAAATTCCCAAAATTTTATATTACCCCTATATGTTCTCGCCTTCCCTCGGAAAACTCACGTCCTATAAAGATGGGGATTTGGTAATAGCAGTTTGCAAAGAGAAGGTTCTTTTTCCGTTTAAAAATATTGAAAAGCATTTGGATATGCAGGTTATGGATATAGGAATATACAACGGGAAGCGAGTTGTTTGCTTGAATTTGCCGCATTTAGAAGAGGGTGTTTCCATAAGAGCGTTGTTTGCCGAGGCAGAGCTGGAAGTTGCGCATATCGCGGCACTGGCTTCGCATTTGGCTTGGTGGAGGGCAACTTACAAGCATTGCCCAATTTGTGCAAAACCGTTAAAGGAACACGATTTGGAACGTTGCTTGCGCTGCGAGGAGTGTGGTGAGAATTTTTATCCCGTTATTTGCCCCGCTGTAATAGTTTTGGTTGTCAAAGATGAAAAAATTCTGCTTGCGCACAACACGAGGTTCCCATCGGGGCGGTATAGCTTGATAGCGGGTTTTGTTGAAGCTGGCGAGAATTTGGAAGATGCCGTTAGGCGAGAGCTTATGGAAGAGCTTGGAATAAAGGTTAAAAATCTGCGTTATCTGGAAAGCCAGCCGTGGCCCTTCCCAAATTCGCTTATGATAGCTTTTGCGGCGCAGTGGGAGAGCGGCGAACTCAAACCAGACGGCTTGGAAATAGAACAAGCGGCTTGGTATGCCTACAATGATAAATTGCCGGATTTGCCGCCTCCCGGCTCGGTTGCTAGAAGGCTTATAGATGGTTTTATCACTCAACATCGCTGAGGATTTCTATCTGGGTGTCCACCCATTCGGAATCCATTTTGCGGAGACGGTTGTGCTTTAGATTATCGCTTAAAACCCAGCGAATTTCAGAGCTTGGGGAACGCATCCAATTTTCAAAAAACTCTTTCCCTTTTTCTGGCTCTGCTGCAACTGCAACGCTTATGCAATAGCCCATAGCTTTTTTAAATACCTTGTATTCCTCGCTCTTCACATTTTTTTCCAGCTCTATTATTTCCATATACTCATTTAAAACGCTCAGAATTTTTTCAACCTCTTCCGGTTTAATGAGAGCTGGTTCGCAAAGCGTTGCCGCAATGCATCTCTTTTCTAACAGATTGGTATTTTCCCAAGAATCAAAGGTGGAGTAAAGTTTATCCAAATTCTTTAAGCCAAAATTTTGCAGACCGATAACTGCAGACTCCCTTATCCGCCAGTTATCACTGTTCGCAGCTTTTCTAAAAATTTCTGGATTGCCAGAAGCAGCCACTCCGCACATCGCGACAAATGTCGCTGGCGAGCTTGCATCCGGTTTTTTATCCAGCACGCTCAGGCATAAATTTGCCTGCTCTGGCGTGGCTTCTTTTACAAATTGCCCCAGCAGGCTCAAATTAGCGGCCGGACCTGGCAATTTTGACTCTTTTTCCAAAACTTGGAGTAGCTCTGCTCCTTGCGGGAAAATGGGCATAAATCCTCTATTTATTAATTTAGAGAAATATAGTAAAAAATTTCTAGATTTTCAACTTGACAGAACTCACCAGACAGAGACTTGCGAAATTTAGGCAAAATAAGCCCGCTTGGTTTTCTTTTGTCATTTTATTCTCCGCATACCTGCTGTCGCTCACAAGCCCCTGGCTGGTAAATGATAACCCCCTGTTTTTAAAATACAACGGCAAATTCTACTGCCCTGCGTTTTTCCATTACCCACAAAGCGAATTTTACGGCAGCTATGCAACCGAGCCAAATTACAACGAATTGGTTAAATATGCAGAGCAGAATTCCGTGGATGTTTTTGCCGTATTCCCACCCATTCCCTGGAACCCCATAAAATCGCAGCTAACCGCAGAAGGTGCGCCCCCATACCCGCCATCCGCAGAGCATTGGCTTGGAACAGACGCCCACGGGAGGGATGTTCTTTCCAGGTTAATCCACGGGTTCAGGATTTGCATGAGCTTTAGCCTTTTGCTCTCTTTGATAGGGACTTTTTTTGGGATAGTGATAGGCGGGATTCAGGGATATTTGGGCGGCAAGACGGATATAATTTTTCAAAGGGTAATTGAAATTTGGGCTGCACTCCCTTTTTTGTATGTGGTTATTCTGCTCGGCAGCATTTACGGTCAGGGCTTTTGGCTTTTGGCTGTGATTATGGCGGCTTTTAGCTGGATAGGTCTTAGCTATTATATGAGGGCAGAGTTTTTCAAAATAAAAAATATGCAGTTTGTAAAAGCTGCTACCGTGCTTGGCTTTAGCCACAAGAGAATTTTTTTCAAGGAGATTTTGCCAAACGCCTTGGCTCCTGTTATCACGCTTTTCCCATTCTCTTTAATCGGTGGAATATCGGGGCTTACCTCTTTGGATTTTTTGGGCTTTGGCTTGCAGCCCCCAACGCCTTCTTGGGGCGATTTGCTATCTCAAGGCCTAACAAACCTCTACGCTCCGTGGATTACCATTTTCACAATAACGGCACTTTTTGCAACCCTTATGCTCGCTTCGTTTATAGGCGAGGGAATAAGAGATGCCTTTGACCCAAAATCAGGCGATAGATTTGAATGAAAAGTTTTAGTCTTTGCACCACCGCCATAAGTGCCTTACCCTATTTCTCTTCTTTTTGATTTTTGCGATTTTACGTTCTATTTCATGTTTTTGCAAAGGCGTTAGTTCTGGGACTTCATAAACAGCCAGTAGTTGTTGCAAGAGTCCGAATTTTCTGGAAATAGCCACGAGGGTTGCCAAGGTGGTTTTTCCCGTGCGTTCAATAGCGGAAATTTGGTCTTTGGAGATGCCTATAGCCTTAGCAAGCTCGGTTTGCGTGAGATTTGCGACAATACGCTTCTGTTTTAACATATTGCCAAACTCCACAAGTATCTCAGCATCAGCCTTTGCATAGGTTGGATTTATAAAATCCGACATTTCACACCCCATTGATAAATAGCTATTTTTGCCTATTTATCGTTAAAAATAGTATGTAAATATAGAAAGATGCCTACTATAATTATTTCAAAAAAATGTAAAAAACGTCAACACCTGTTTGCAAAATGCACGCAGTTGAACTTTTTTCGGCTTGACAAGCGTCTAAGGTAACGAAAAAAAAGGAGGTTTCTATGCACAACAAGCCATTCGCACCACTAACGCTGGATTTCACATTCAAGCGAGCTTTCGCAACGGAAAAGAACAAGCACATTCTAATCTCGCTCATAAATGCGTTTTTGAGCGAGAAACTGGAAAACCCGCTTAAAGAGGTACTTCTGATAACCACCGTGCAACCACCACAAACAGAGGAACACAGAGGGGCTATATTTGACCTGCACTGCGAAGACACCCTAGGGAACAAGTTCATAGTTGAGATGCAGCTTGCAGGGCAGATGCACTTCATTGAGAGACTGCTTTTCTACATAAGCCAAGCCATTGTAAATGCGGCAGGCAAGGGTAGCGAATATGACTACAGCCTACCGAGGATATACTGCCTCAGCTTCCTTGATTTTATCCCCAAAGATATAGGCGGAATAGGCGATGGCAGCGAGGAGAGCGTTCAATATATATCCCTCGCTAACGACAAACATCCCGATATACGTTACAAATACATAAACATATCCTTGGCAATGCTTCCCAAGTTCACAAAAACCATAAACCAGTGCGAGAGTCTCCAAGACTGGTGGCTTTATTTGTTCAATCATATTCATGAATTGGACGATATACCGCCTGAATTGCTCAGGCTGAGCGAAAAAGCTTTTCAGGATTTATTTGAGACGGCAAAAATTGCTAAATTTACCAAGAGTGAGCTATTGGATTATGAGGAAAAGATGAAGCAGTGGAATGACAGCAAAGCTATTATGGATTATGCCGTAGCTACGGGCATAGAAAAAGGCATTGACATTGGTCGCGAGGAAAATCGTGAGGAAATTCTAAACCTCATAAAGCAAGGCTATACTTTGGCCGATATTGAAAAATATCTTCGTGAACAAACCCGCCCTGTGACTGCGTAGGTAACCGTATTCCCTTTGTCTGAACCAAAATTCACAGAATTTAAGAATTTTCAGAATGTGCTGAACATAGGTAAATTTCTTTTACCCCACCAAACAATTTGAATTTCAGAAATTATTTAGATATTAAAGTTTCTGATGAATAATACCACTCATCATTATCGCGATTATAAAAGGCAGCGTCAAAATCAAATAAATCCCATTTTTTGTTGATAAGTTCCAACTTTTCAAAACCTAAAATTTCCCTGCATCTATTTCCAGCTTTTTCATCGGGATTTACAACTGTAATTTTTTTCAAATTTTTTGAATAGTGTATTGCTAATTTGAAAAAATAACTAAAATAAGAATCCGTATCTGGAAACGAATATCCTATAAACACTATTTCATTAGCTTTTGAAAGCTTGTCAAAAGCTTTAAGCCATATTTTTTCCAATTCAGGGTCTATTTTATACTTTGCCCAAGTAGGAGGCATAATACTATTATTATTTTCAATAGAGCCGTGTAACTTATAAAGTTCTGAAAATTTCTCGCTAAACTCTATTTTATTGTTTTCGGCAACGTATCTATTTATAATGTCTAAACAATTTTCCAATAAAATATCATAATTTAGCGTAATAATATCGTTCTTTTCATTATTTTCAAACCTTTCTACTATAATACGATTTTTATTCTCCAAATCTTTTTTATATCTTAAACACATAACTCTACTTAGAAAGCAGAATATTTTTTGATATGGATTATCTTTCTTTATTAGATTTTTTATGCCTAATTCTCCCAAAGAATTTTCGTTTATAGCATTGCTTATTTTTGGAGTATGTTTGTCTATTACAAGTTTAATTAAATATCTCATATCTTCTGTGTGATGAGTTTTTTTTAACCAGTCTTCCGTCATCAATATTGAAAAAGCTTCTTCTATGTTAAGTAAATCTATTTTACAATGGTTTTTTATATTTGATAGGCTATCAATTTTTTCCAATAAATTTTCTAATCTGTTGTCAGAAGTTTCCTCTGCGATGTCTTTTGCTTTATCAAGGAAATTGTTCATCATTGGCAAATTAGCTGCGGCACTAAATCCCGCACCTAAGACGTAAACGGTTTTCATTATCATCTTCCAACTCCTTTTCCCCATTACGTTAACCTTACCGAAACTTGGGAATACAGTTTCGGCAAAGCTCGCACCGTTGTTGTGCATTTTTTTTCGGTTATGTTAACTTACGCTAACACAACCTGAAAATTCTTTCATCCTGGCCATCGTGGTTCAGACAATGGACAGTTAATCCTTCACACAACGTACTGAAAGAAAATAAGCCTTATTTTCAGCACCAAAGGACATACCTACGGAATTATCGTTCATAAATCTGATCCTGGCTTTGGTATTATCCTCATCAGCAGTGCTACTCCACCAATATGCGGCACTGCCGAGACCAGTCAAAGAAGTACCAGTGGAGCCACCACCCGGCAGAGCCGCAAAACCATAACTGTCCCTGCCATTTCCATTACTCCAACCACTTGTTGATTTCAGCTTGTCATCGGCTGTCAAGTAACCTCCAATTGCTGTCAGCAATTCACCCCACTCCGCATGGCTAGGTAAATGCCAGCCAGTAGGACATACCCCCTTAACGCCGCTAGGATTTGTCGCAGAACTAACCGAATATCCCATTGCTGTTGCCCAGTTATATAATACTCCATAAGTCGCACAGATGGTGGCGTCAGAGGCGCATTTGCTATCTATGGCTTTGTAGGCAAGGTTCTCCGCCATCCAAGTTTGGTTGCCTATTTTTGTATGCTTGTAAATTTTATTATCGCGAGTATCACAGAATTGCTTAGAGGTAGTAAATTTACTGCTACCACAGCATCCTTCCGTTGATGTGTCATATGTGTTTCCACCGCATTTAGGATAGACCGTGTTACTAGAGCAGAATTGCGTAGAGGTAGTAAACTTATTGCTGCCGCAGCATTGCTCCGTTGACGGGTTATATACCACGGAACCGCCGCATTTATTATAAGTCGTGTTGCCAGAGCAAAAATGCGTTGACGGGTTATAATCAAATCCACCGCATTTATCGTAAACTGTGTTACCTGAGCAAAATTGCGTAGAGGTAGTAAATTTATTGTTGCCGCAGCATTGCTCCGTTTCGGGGTTATATTCATTTCCTCCGCAAGTGGGGTTTGAGGGAGGTGGTGGTACACTTGGGCAAGACGAAACTATAGTGCCGCCACCTTCTAAACATTCATCATAAGTAATAGGGTTTTCCCAAGATTTGTCATAACAATAGGTAATACCATCGTCAACAAATTGGCAATTTACGGGAGTATTGTTACCGCTGTTTTGCTCTTCGCCCGATGGTGCTGGCGGCGGTGGTTCTTCGCTGCTGCAAGCGGAAAAGGTGAAAGCCATAGCAAGCCCGAAGGTTGCCGCCAATGCGATTTTATGATATTGTGTTATCATAATGTTTCTCCATTTTGAGGGTTGAATGTGAAATTTTAAGGTTGGTGTGAGGGAATTCCCCTTTAATAAAGGGGTGGCATTTTCGCAAGAAAATGACGGGGTATCCGCCACCGCAGGTGGCGAGGATGTAAGTTCGGTTAAGCGATGGGGGGGGGGGGGGCAAATTCGTTAACGGCAAAAATATTTTGGCGTACACACGTATGTGTAAGAGCCTCTACAGGAAGCTCTGCAAATTCATTTGCTGTTGTTGCGTGGGCAAGAATCATAACTGAGGGTAAATATAGAAAAAAATCTCGTGCCTGTAAAGGCATTGCTAGAACCCTGCCCGCGAAGTGAAGCTGGCAGGGTGAGTAATATTTTTAGCGAAAAACGTCAACATCTGTTTGCAAAATTACAGGTTTTGAATTTTTTTCGGCTTGACAAGCGTCTAATAGGCAATAAACCTTTAGATGGAGAATAACATGACCGATGCCAAAACCAACCGCAATCATAAGGCTAGCGTTTTTACTTTGCTTTTCGGCGAAAAGAACAATCTGCTGGAATTGTACAACGCGATAGAGAACACCAACTACGGCAGCGATACCGATGTCTGGATAACAACGCTTGAAGATGCCTTGTTTATGGAACAAATAAACGATATCTCTTTTGTGATAGAAGGCAAGTTTGTGGTTATGATTGAGCACCAATCATCAATGAACCCGAATATGCCGCTAAGGATGCTCCTTTACATAGCAAGAGTTTACGAAAAGATAGTTAGCAGTGACAATCTTTACGGTTCTAAAAAGATAATCATTCCGAACCCTGAATTCATAGTGCTGTACAACGGAGACGATGAATGCCCTGACAAACAGATTTTAAAGCTTTCCGATATGTTCAGCGAACCGCTACCAGAAAGCCTTGCCAAACTTGAGCTTGTGGTAAACGTTTACAATATAAACAAAGGCAGGAACGAGGTATTTGCAACTCGTAGCGAAAAGCTGAAAGGCTACGAAATTTTTATATATTTAATAAAAGAGTATGTTAAGTCAATGGACAGGGGTAGTGCTATAAAGCGAGCCATTGGCGATTGCATACGCCAGGATGTGCTTAGGGATTTTTTGAAGGAACACGGGTCGGAGGTACATAATATGTTGCTGAGCGGATGGAACTGGGATGATGCCAAGCGCGTTTGGCAGGAAGAGGCTAGGGAAGAGGGTCACGAGGAATTATTTGCCCTTTTGGATAGTGGCGTTTCCGTGGCAGAAGCCAAGAAAATACTCCGCGATAAAACAGCAAGCCGTACTAAGCCCCGCTTCACCTAGCCATAACACGTGTCTCTCTAACCGAACCGCTCAGAATTTGCACTATGTAAACTCCGTTTGGGATGTTCTGCAAATTTATGTTGAGATTCCCGTTGCGGCTATGTTCTTTTATCAGCAACTTTCCGCTCGCGCTGTATATGGACACTTGCAGAGCCTTGTCGCCAAAAATTTGCAGGGAATTTTTGCTTTGCGTGATTTTGAAGTTTTGAACAATAGGCTGTTTTTTTATGGGTGTGGTGTTGCCCTTTTCCACAAACTTGGAAAGCAAAGTTATGTAAGATATTTGATAGCCGTTGCTAGGCTCCGTTATTTCCCAAGAATTTATAGGCCAACTGTGATTCATATCCTTATACATTTTTGCAGAAGGCTGGTTTTTTGGAACATCTACCAAATTGCATCTATTGTTGTTAGCGACACTACCGCAATCATTTGGGCAGCATCCATCAAGCGCATAGCTTTTGTTAGGGCCGCCAGGCATATAGCCCGGTGCGGGGCCAGGATTGGTGCCAGCAGCAATGCCCCATTTTGTGCTTTCTTCCGAAAACCAAGTGTGATATATGGATGTTAAACTTTTTGAAGCCCCATAGCTATTCATATTGGATAAGTAAACCGTATTAAAAGGATTCACTCCGTGGATATAATGCAAATAATCTTCTGCAACATCTTTGTAATCCTTGCTTGGGTCAACTATGTCCCATTTGTAATAGGTTAAACCTTGGTCTGTCTTTACTTTGTTTGAACCCCACTGATAATCGTATATATAAGCGCGGTAGCCATCGCTTTGGTATCCGTTGCCAAAATGATTGCAGCCCTCAATGGGTTTTGCGAAGGCAGTTGTAAAAGCGTTTTTAATTGCGCTTTTTACAGATGCTTTGCCGTAAGAAGCAGCTAAATATCTCATAAGAAGAATATGCTGCGAGTACCTGTATTGTTGCATACAGTTACCCCAAGCGCGCAATGGGAGTTCCGTCCAATTATTTTCAAAAATCGTCAAATAAGATTCCTCGTTTGTGAGTTCATGCAAGGCGAACGCAGCACTTATGCGGTTTTCAACTCTGTCCCAATCATCACTTATTTCCTGGTCTCCGGCGGCTAAACCTCTTGAATCGTAATCCGGGCAATCACTCTTGTTCCACGAATCTCCGCAATTATTGTGAAAAATGGAATCTTTATTAGCCTCTGCCCAAGTCCACGCTTTTATCGCGGCATTTTTCAAATCGCTTGCATATTCTGTTTCGCCACGTTTGCCAAAGATGCGGGAGGCTATGGCAAAAGCCTTGGCTGTGCCATAAGAGGCAACCGCATTTGCAGGGCCATAATAACTGGCTTTTGTCACGGAAGATGGCGGCGAGCCATCGGACAAACCTTGAACGCTTAAAACCGAGCCGTCTGTGTTTTGCATCTTCAAAAGCCAAGCGATTCCCCATTTTACCTCGTCTAAAATATCGGGAACCCCATTGCCGGACTCTGGAATGCTATAATCGTCTGCAAATGCCTCTGGATTCTCTTCATAAGCGAGCAGCAAATTTTCCACATAATCGGTAGTCCATTTTGTGTATTTGTTGTAATCTCCGGCATCAAACCAGCCACCGCTCA
>JAITFO010000008.1 GCA_031281265.1 Candidatus Fibrimonadaceae bacterium | reverse complement strand
AAGATTTTTGCGAGGAAAACCCCGGTGCAACCCTTGAATCCTTTTTGCAGGATATTTCCCTTTTGACAAGTGCAGACCGCAAAAATGAAAATGCCGTAAACTTTGTAACCTTAATGACTTTACATTCCGCAAAAGGTTTGGAATTTGACTCCGTTCACATAGCAGGCTGCGATGATGGCATTTTGCCGAGCAGAATTTCCTCTGAAGAGATGTCTCCTTCGGAAAAAGCGGAGAGGCTGGAAGAAGAGCGACGGCTTTTTTATGTGGGCTTGACAAGGGCTAAAAAGCATCTATTTATCTACACATCGCAGAGCAGATTTTTGCACGGAGAGAGAAAAATTTTTACTCCGAGCAGTTTTATAGAGGAAATAGATGCTTCGACCACTTATTTTGAGCGGCTCTCCCCAGCAAAAAGCGGGCAGTTCACAATATCCTTAAACAGAGGCTATAGACCCCCCACCCCCCGTCCACAACCAACAGCTTCTCAAAGCTACGAGCACGACGAATACAGCCAAGTTGAACCTAAGTTGGTAGGCAAATTTGCTAGGCACAACAAGTACGGCAGGGGCAAGGTTATTGGGCAAAGCGGCACAGGCGAAAACACCCAGTTGGAAATTCTCTTTGCAGACGGTGTAAAAAGAAAATTTGTGCTTAAACTTGCAAATTTGCGGTTTGAGTAATTTTTTTATACTAAAGCATACAAAACAAGCCCGGCTAACATAGCTAATTTGAGCATCGTTTGTGAAAGCCGCCATTTTTTTAACCAAGCAAAAAGAGCGGATAAAAACAGGCACGGCAAAACCGCTAAAACCGCATAAGGTTTAAGCAGAGCAAGCATTGCCAAGCATTGAAATTCAAATATAAAAACCAGCGACAGCGATAGATTTATGCCAAGCAACACAGGGAATGTTTTTAAGCCGTTAGCAGCATCGCCGGGCATATCCTCTATGTCTTTTGTTATTTCCCGTGCCATAGTGAGCATAAAGGCAAAAAACGCCAAGTTGAAGAGTTCGGGCTGCGGAAGCCCGAATTCTACAATGGGAATTATTATAGGCGTTGTGGTGAGCAATGCCACCGCAAAATTCCCTGCCAAAGGCAAACCCTTCATAAATTTGTTATACACAAAACTGAGCGCGCCAACAGCGGCAAATAATAGAGCAAACTCAAAACCCGAAATCAAACCCAATATTATAGCCAAGCACACACATATAATTACAATGATATGAGCCGTTTTCAATTTTATTCTACCGCTCGGTAAAGGGCGGTTTGGGCGGTTTATCTTGTCCGTTTCAAAATCTATTATGTCGTTGTGGGCATTGGCAAAAGCCACTAAAAAAAACACTCCGAGCGAGAGAAAAACAACATCGGAGTAATTTATTTCATAGCTATTTTTTATTATAAAAAAAGAATATACGCACACCGCAGCCGCAAATATGGCATTCCAAACACGGCACAGCGAAAAACAACTCAAAGGGAATCGCATGAAATTCAAAATTCTGTCGCTAAAATAGAAATGGGCTTTTTCCCAAAACTCGCTTTAATTTGGCTAATAAGAGAAACCTCGGTATATTTGCCAATTTTCAGAGAAAAAACTAAAAGACCGTGATGGCTCAAAATAGCAAGCCCACGCCCGGTATAGTCCTCTATTCCCTGTGGGACCGTTTCACCTGCAACAATGCTCTGCCGCCTGATGCGTTCCAAAATTCTCTGTATGGTTAAAGAGCCGCCGCGGTCTTTCACGGAGATGCCATAAAATTTATCATTCATCATCAAACGGACTTTTACATCTTTACCCTTGGGAATGTTCACGTTTGCAAAACTCCCAATGTCATAAGCCTTTTTATCGCGGGCATGGGCGGTTATCCCTAAAACTCCGTAAGCTATGGCATTTGTAATCAATTCGTGGCAATTTATTATAAACGTGCTTCTAGCAACACTTGGAATTTTACCGTAAAAATCTGTAAACGTGTTCTTCACCAATTTGCGCATACAAATATCACCGGAAATAGAATACTGCTTATCAAAAACATTTTTTTTATCCTCAAAAAAGAACTTTAAATCTGATTTTTTTTCAAAAATCTTTTTAAAAATTCCAAGCAGCATATCTTCGCTTAAATTATTTATATGTATTATGTTGCATAGATTATATTCCATTGCAAAATCAAAATAATCTTCATAATCATTTGAAATTATAATAATCTGGCGTTTTTTAAAATCTATCTCATACATCAATTTTCGCAATTTTTGTTCGGTGTTTTTATCATAAGTCACAAAAAACAAATTGTTATTTTTCAAATCAATTTTTTTTTGCTCAAGCTCTATATTATTCGGAAGCAAATCGTGTTTTTTTAGACCATTATATAAATGCACTATTTTTTCCCTAACTACAGGCGAACAAAAATCGGAAATTATATTGCAGGTATTTTTCATTTTTCAAGTCCCAAATATTTAGAGAGTGAATTTTGCCAAACTGGAACTTGTACTTCAAAATTTTTCATGATTTTTGTTTTATCCATAGCGGACCACAACGGGCGTTTAGCCAAACTTTTCCATTCAGAGCTTGCAATCGGCAAAACAGGAATCATTTTTTCAAGAAGTTTCTTTTCCAATGCCTGTTTCTGAATTTCCTTGGCAAAGTCGTGCCAGCTTGCAATGCCTTCGTTTGAGAAATGATAGATACCGGGATTTTTGGGATTTTTTGCAATCTTGAGTATAGCCGTAGCCAAATCGCAAGTCCACGTGGGGTTCCCTAGCTGGTCTTTCACAACGGAAATCTGCTCCTTTGTCCGCATTAAATTTAACATAGCTTTAACAAAATTTTTCCCGTTGATGCCATAGAGCCAAGCTGTGCGAATTATCCAGTGGTTGGGATTTGCTTTCGCAAGCAGAACTTCACCCTCCGCCTTGGCTTTGCCATAAGCGTTTATAGGGTTTAGGGGGGCTTCTTCCGTCAATGGGTCAGGAGGGTTGCCGCTCAAAACATAATCCGTTGAAATATGCACTATGCCTATGTTAGCTTTTGCAGAGCATTCTCCGAGAACTTTAGGACCAAGGGCATTCAGCTTGTAATTGAGTTCCGTTTCTGTTTCTGCTTGGTCAACAGCGGTGTAGGCCGCGCAGTTTATTATTAAATTGGGCTTGTTCTTTGATAAATAAGCGGAAACAGCGAGTTCGTCCGTTATGTCCACTTCCCTATCGCTTTCAAAAACTTCAAAGTCATGTCCTGCCAGAGCACGCAAATCTTGCCCGAGCATACCTTTAGAACCTGTTATCCAAACTTTCATGACTATTGTTAATATAATATAGAAATTTTGCTAAAGGGCAGAGGGATAAAAGTTTTGTCCCAAGATTTCAGCCTAAAAGCACGAGAATATTTAACACTAACATTTACCAGCGGAACTTTTGCTTTTTGAGCAAGCCACTCCGCGCCTGGTTTTGCAACGAGTGCAGGCCCTACTGGGCCGTCCAAAGCCATACCCGCCGAATTCCCAGCTTTCAAGGCTTCCAGCAAATGCCTTACCTCGCTCTGTCCCCTGCTGCTTGAACCTCTAAAAACATTATAGCCCAAACTTTCGGCTAGTCTTGCAAACTTGCTCCCATCCTGGCTCTTGCTGATTAAAACCGCAATGTTCCGCCGCTTGAACGCCGCGAAGCAAGCTGGCAAATCCTGATGCCATAAACCTATAACCGCTGGTTCAGGCACGGATTTTTCGAACCGAATTCTCCAAGAGAGAACTAGCATTTTTAAAATGAAATTTAACCTGTGCATCCCAAGGGTAGATATGTGTATGGTGATAGCAATGCCTATAAAAACCAAAAACGCTATAATCCGTGGCGGCAAATCCGCAAAATAAAAGGTTAAGCCCAGCCCAGTCCATAAAAACGATATGGAAAATATCTTTTCCCCTACTGGAATGGGTTTATTGTTGAAATAATTTGAAAGATATTTGCCAAACACCTTGTTTTCGAGCAAAAATTTGTTCATTTTTGGAGAACTGCGGGAAAATAAAAATGTTGCGAGCAGCAAAAACGGGGTTGTTGGCAAAACAGGGGTTACAACGCCTATAGCACCGAGAATAACACAGATTACGCCTGCTGTAGCAAGTAGAATTTTTTTCACTGAGGCTAATGTAGAAAACATAATTTACTAGTTTACCCCCCGATGATTCACCCCTCTGCACTAGTCTCTTCAGAAGCCAAAGTACACGAAAGCGCAAGCGTTGGCCCTTGGTGCATAGTTGAAGCTGGAGCAAAGATAGCAGAGGGAGTTGTTTTGGATACAAGGGTTCACGTTTTCGGTAACTCAAGCATTGGAGCCGGCACACATATTTTTGACGGAGCTGTAATAGGCGGCGAACCTCAAGCCTTGAAATACGAGGGCGAAGAAACCTTTTTGGAAATAGGCGAGAACTGCAAAATCAGGGAATACGTGACCGTGAACAGAGGCTGCGGAGAAAACGGAATCACAAAAATCGCAAACGATGTTTTGCTGATGGCATACTCCCACGTTGGGCACGACTGCCTTTTGGAGAGAGGCGTGGTTATCTCCAACGGGGTGCAGCTTGGGGGCCACGTTGTGGTGGGCGAATTTGCTACCATAGGCGGTGGAACTTATGTTCAGCAATTTTCAAAAATAGGTGCATATTCCTTTGCTGGCGGAACGCTGAAAATAATCAGAGACGTGCCTCCAGCAAGCCGTGCCTTAGGAGAACCAGCCCGCTTTGCTGGCTTAAACCTTCACGCTCTTAGAAAGCACAATTTCTCCGAAGAGCGGATAAACCTTTTGGAAAAGAATTATAGGGAACTTTACCGAGGCGGCAAGCCAACGGCAGAAGTCATCTTGGATTTTGCAGACGAAAAAACAGAATGCGACCCGCTTTTAGCGCAATATTTCAAAAATTTCAGCGGAAATTTAATAACGAGCTTGAAGTAAAAACTAATCTTTTAAATCAAAATACATTATTCTCGTAGCATCATTTTTATCATTTTCCGTTAAGTATCTAAATCCATTTTTCTCGTAAAAAGACAAGGCATCTTTGTAAGCATCAACTATAATAAAACGGCAGCCTGCATTTTGCAAAGATATATTTTCGTAAAATTCTTTTATTGTATCTATTATCATTGTTCCAATGCCCATATTAACAAATTTTCTAGAAACAGCAAGTCTACCTATTTTTACTGCTGGATAGCTTTTTCGGCGTTTTTTGTTGGATATTAACCTATTTATTTTATTCCAAATGGATTTGTTTTCTGCCTGCTGCGAAAGCCTGTCATTTGATAAACAATAGTAAGCCACTGTGTCAATATCATTTTGCAGAATATAAGTTACTGAAAGCAAAGAAGCTAAATAGTCTTTAGCGTCATTTAGCAAAAAATCATTCAAATCCTCGTCGTTGCTTTCAAAAGGCTTAATTTCTGTATCGTTATTCAAACGAACAGCACTAGCGTTTAAATTTTTGAATAGCTCTTCTGGGCTCATGGCATTGGAAAGGTGGCTATGCTTTTCATAAACTCATAAGCTCGCCGTTGTTTTTCTTTCTGCTCTTTGGAAATAGGGGTAGGGTTATCCATAGCTTCTTGAAAGCGTATGGAATCTTTGCCTTTTATAGTAGGCGTTTCTTTAATTGGTGTTGCCATAAATACCTCTATAAAGCATAATATAATAAAAAAATAGGCAAAAAAACAAATCCATTGCATTTTGCAAACAGTTGTTGACGGTTTTCTTAATTTTTTTCACACCCTGCCAACTTCACTCCGTGGGCAGGGTTTAATGCCTGTTTTTTTGGCAAAACTCTTGACAGACACGGAAAAATTTGCTATATTTACCCGAGCTATGACCCTAAGCCGTAAAATTTGCCTCGCCGAGCCTCTATAACAAGGTCGTGGCAAACTTACTGGCTAATTGAGATTTTTTAATTGAGAATGGAGAATTGAGAGTTGAGAATAAAATTTACTGAATGCAAAAAGAACAGAAGTGCTGCAAAGCATTTTTCTCAGAATATTCTCCATTTTTTTAATTATAAATTATAATTTAATTTTTTTACCCCCCCCCCCCCCCCCCCGTATAACTCGTTATATTGCAGGGACTTACAACAATCTATTTACATTTTTAAAATTTTTAGCCAAAAAATCAGTTATGGCTATAATAATCATAAACAATGGAGGTATATATGACCGAAATAGGAACATTAAGCCATTATATAAAATGGTCTTATTTTTTGAACTGGTTAAAAAAAGGAGCTATCTTGCTTGGCGATTATGCTAAATGGGAAGATAAATCCGATGCTGCTATTTTGGATGCTTATGTTGAAAGAAACAAAAATATTCCTATAAGAGTTCTTTGTTTATTGAACAGAGCTAGTGATTATAGAGATAGTTATTATCATTGGGAAGTTTACACAAATAAAAAAGATGGAATACGCATAGATTTTAACAAAGAGAAATTGCTTAAAGCGTTGGGTAATAAAGTTCTTGCCGAAGAGGTTCAATATCCTAGTAATAAAGAACTAGAAAAGGTATGCAAATCCACAGCTTTACCATTTATAAAAAGAGCTTCTTATGATAGTGATAAGGAATTTCGCTTGATTTTTTCAGGGAATAAAGATACTATGAAAAGAGGGCAACTCTTTGAATTTAAGGTAAAAAAAGATTTTTTCAAGGAGTGTGTTGATGGTATTCGATTTGGTCATTTTATGTCTGATAAAAAATTTACGGAAGTAAAAAATATATTAAAAGGATATGGAATTGAGAAAAATGTTTATCGTTCTAAAATTTTGAGATATGAACAATGGGAAAAAATGGTTCTTAGGTTCGTTGATTCCAAACATTCAAATAGGAGGAACAAAAAATGAGAAACAAACTCACTAAAATTACATTGGCGGTAGGCATTTTGTTTGCCTTGTCATTCACCTATTCTTGCTCTTCAGACGATTCTGCGCCAACTAGCAGTTCTTCTACTCAGTGCTCGCAACCCTTTGTTTGGGATGGAGAAAAATGCTCGGCGTGCCCAGCAGGATATGAGTATTATAATTCAGAGCCAGCCAGCTGTGTTGTGATTTGCGAGCCTGGTTTTTATCGAGAAGGAACTGACTGCAAGCAAGATCTTAATTGGTGCCCAGACAGGACTTCTAAATATCAGCAAATAGGCAGCTGCAACCCATCATTTTTTTATAAAGCACCTATGGATAGTTTAAATACATGTATAAATAGGATAAATGGTGCGTTGAAAGATAAATGTGTAACTTCAGCATTGCAAACGTGCATAGAAAACGGATGCAAAAGTATTAAAAATACTAAAGGCAGTCCCGCTCATCCAGATACAAAAGCTTTTAATGCCTGTGCAGTGTCATCTTATTTGCGTGATTATGGATATACAACATGTTTTTAGTGAATTTACGGGATTAAGTTCCTCTCTGCTTTGCTCATTGAGCGAAGCAGACCTTCAGGGCACGAGGGGGAAGGTTCCCCCTAAATTTTGATTTGTAAATTTACTACATTCCGCTTAGAAGCACTTCCGCTTCCTTTTAAAACAAGGACGGAACCCTTGCCACCCTGACAGACGAACTAACCTCTCGTCTAACGTCCGAAACGGGAAAGGGTACAGGTTCCGCCACCAATAATATACAAAAATCCAAAGCAAGAAATAACCCTTGACAACACCCCATTATTTTTACTCACCCAGCTTAAAATTTCCTAATAATGCCTGTTTTTTTGGCAAAATTCTTGACAGGCACGGAAAAATTTGCTATATTTTAGTCCTACAATTTATAGGATATTTTTATGGCAGCAGTGATTCGCCTATCTAGATTTGGAAAACGCCACCACCCCACTTACAGGGTTGTGGTAGCAGACCGCCGTAAGGCTCGCGATGGTCAAGTTTTGGAACAGCTCGGTTTTTATGACCCTAATTTAAAAGTTTCCGAGGTTCGTTTTAATTTTGACAGAGTTATGTATTGGCTAGGCGTTGGCGCCCAGCCTTCCGACACGGTGCGTTCT
>JAITFO010000083.1 GCA_031281265.1 Candidatus Fibrimonadaceae bacterium | reverse complement strand
GCATTTCAGGATTTGTTTGAGACAGCAAAAATTGCTAAATTTACCAAGAGCGAGCTATTGGACTATGAGGAAAAGATGAAGCAGTGGAATGACAGCAAAGCTATTATGGATTATGCCGTGGCTACGGGTATTGAGAAAGGCATTGGGATTGGCATTGAGAAAGGCGTTGGTATAGGTCGTAATGAAAGAGACAACGAAATCCTGGATCTCATAAAGAAAGGCTATAGTTTAACCGATATTGAGAATTTTCTTAGCAAATAACGCTTTTCAAAACAAATCCAATCCTTTTTTCCGAGCTTCTTCTATGGGAGCAAGGTTTTCTTCTTTTTTGTTTTGAGCATCTCTGAGTTTTTTCTGTTTTTCTGAGTTCTCTTGCAAAAATGCGCCGCGCTTGGTTTTGTTTAAAAGCTGTTCCGCAACAAAAACCGCTTTGCCAGCATCCTGCACATAAACCACGGGTTGCTTGCCGCTAGGTGCTATTTTAACCGCTGTGTGGAGCGCAGATGTTGTTGCTCCGCCTATCATAACCGGAGTATCAAAATTTTCTTTTGAAAGGCTTTCCGCAACAAAGCTCATCTCCGCAAGGCTTGGCGTTATAAGCCCGGAAAGCCCGAGCAAATCGGGTTTGTGCTCCTTAACGCCTTCTAAAATTTTTTCCGCAGGGCACATAACTCCAAGGTCTATAATCTCATAATTGTTGCAAGAGAGCACCACCGCAACTATATTTTTACCAATGTCGTGAACATCACCCTTAACGGTTGCCAGCAAAATTTTCCCTGCTCTTGCGCCTGTTTCTTTTTGCTCGGCTTCAATATACGGCTGCAAAACCGCTACCGCCTTTTTCATAACCCGCGCGCTTTTAACCACCTGTGGCAAAAACATTTTCCCTTGGCTAAAAAGTTCCCCAACCTTATTCATGCCGCTCATCAAAAGCTCTTCTATAACCTTCAACGGGCTGCCGAGCGCAACACGGGCTTCTTCCGCATCGCTTTCCACAAAGGAATCTATGCCCTTCACCAAGGCGTGGGAAATTCGCTCTGCCAAAGGCAAATCGCGCCAAGCAAGGGCGTGAGTGTTTGCATTTTCGCTTTTGCGTTCCTTAACGCTTTCCGCATAAGCTAGCAACCTATCGGTTGCGTCCGGTCTTTTGTTGAAAATCAAATCCTCTATCAAATCCCTTTCTATAATTGGAATATCATCGTAAATAGGGAGCATTCCCGCGTTCACAATGCCAAAATCCATCCCAGCCCTTGAAGCGTGGTATAGAAAACAGGAGTGCATACTTTCCCGTATGGCGTTGTTCCCTTTAAACGCAAAGCTCAGATTTGAAACTCCGCCTACAATATGCGAATGTGGCAAATTTGCCTTTATGAATTTGCAGGTCTCTATAAAATCCTTTGCATAGTCGGCGTGTTCTGCAATGCCTGTACCTATGGAGAGAATATTGGGGTCAAAGAAAATATCGCAGGGATTAAAATTCAGTTTTTGAGTGAGCAAGTCGTACTGCCTTTTGCAAACCACCGTCCTTTTTTCATAGCTGCTCGCTTGTCCTTCTTCGTCAAAAGCCATGCACACAAGCGCAAAGCCCATCCACTTAACCTCTTTTGCTTTTTTTAAAAATGCTTCTTCGCCTTCCTTTAACGAAAGTGAATTCACAATGCCCTTGCCGGGGAAACACTCCATGCCAGCCACAAGCACTTTCCAGTCCGAGCTATCTATCATTATCGGGCATTTTGCCGCTGCTGGTTCAGAAACATATAGATTCACAAAATGCTTCATCTTCTCGCTTGAATCAAGCATTCCGTCATCTACATTTATATCTATTATCTGCGCGCCGTTTTCAATTTGAGAAATGGATAACTGAATTGCCTCGCTCCAATTATTTTCCCTAACCATCTTTGCGAACTTTAAGCTACCAGCCATATTGTTTCGCTCGCCGATGTTCATAAAATTGCTCTGCTCCGTTATATCAACGGGTTCCAAGCCGGAGAGCCTGGTTATATTTTTTATCTCCGGGATTTTTCTCGGTGCTTTGCCTTGCACGGCTTTTTTCATCGCGGCTATATTTTCTGGTGTTGTGCCGCAGCAGCCGCCCACTATGTTCACCCAGCCGTTTTGCGCAAATTTTTCTATGTGGCCTGCCATGCCCTCCGGCGTTTCGTCGTAGCCGCCGAGCGGGTTGGGCAAGCCCGCGTTTGGATAGGCACTCACAAAAACATTTGCAATTCTGGAAATCTCCGCAATGTGCGAACCCATTTCCTCTGCACCAAGGGCACAGTTTAAACCGACTGAAAATAAGTCGTAGCCGCAAACCGAATTCCAAAAAGCCTCCAGCGTTTGCCCAGCGAGCAACCTGCCAGAAGCATCGCTTATGGTTGCGGAAAGCATGACGGGAACTTCTATCCCTCTCTCTTCTTGCTCCTTAGAAGCCGCATATAAAGCGGCTTTGCAGTTAAGCGTGTCAAAAATTGTCTCTATCAAAAGTATATCCGCTCCGCCGTCCAAAAGCCCTTTTATCTGCGTTCTATACGCCTCTGAGAGTTCCTTAAATGAAATGGCTCGCCCCGCTGGGTCTTCCACGTTGCTTGCCATACCTGTAGCTTTGGATGTTGGGCCAATTGAACCCGCTACAAAATGCTTACCACCAAATTCAGCTTCATATTTTTCAATGGCTTTTTTAGCCACTTCCGCACCCGCCTTGTTCAACTTGTAGCATTCTTCTTGAAGCCCGTAATCCGCTTGGCTTATGGCGTTTGAGTTGAAAGTGCAGCTCTCTATGATGTCTGCACCGGATTTGAGATATTCCAAGTGGATGCTCTCTATGACATCAGGGCGGCTCAAAACGAGAATGTCGTTATTGCCACCGTGCCCCCAAAAATCTTTTTCGCTTAGATTAAAACGCTGCACCATTGTTCCCATTCCGCCATCTAGCAGCAAAATGCGTTCTTTGACGAGGGAGCGGAGGGCGGTGTACGAGGCGGTAGGGCGCATATTATGAGGAACGTAGAAATTTTTTCTATATTTAAAGTATGCGCTATTCTCTTTCTTTCGCTCTTTTCTTTGCGGTTTGCGCTGTTTCCTCTGCTCTTGCCCAAGAGATTCTCATCAATGAAGTGGGGTATGAGCAAAATGGGCCAAAACGCGCCGTTATACAATCTTCCACCGCTATTACGGACACCAAAGCCTCTTTAGTGAATTCAAGCGGCACCATGGTGCAAGAAATAACCCTCGGCTCACAGACTTCTGTGAGTGGCTGGAGCGGGCGCAATTTTAAGATAGCGGATTTTAGCAGTTTTGAGCAAGCAGGAACTTACAAGCTAAAAGTTGGTTCCAGGGAATCGCAATCATTTAAAATAGGTAAAAAAATCCTGCAAACGGAAACCGGGGCTGACCAAGTGAATTTTTTCAATAAGATGAGGAACACCGATGCAGGTGACCGCAATTTGGGGATTTACAACAGTTCGCAAACTCAAAATATATACGGCGGTTGGTGGGATGCCACCGGAGACCCCGGCAAACATATATCCCATTTATCTTATGCGAATTATTTTAACCCGCAGCAAATTCCGCTGGTAGTATGGTCATTGCTCCATGCAAATGAACTTCAGCCAAGTACATTCGGTGCGTCAACGAAAGACGAAGCGGCATGGGGTGCAGATTATCTTTTGCGTTCACTATCAACTGCGGGTTATTTCTATATGTCGGTATTTGACAGTTGGGGCGCGGGTCATCGTGAAATCTGTGCTTGGAGCGGTGAAGGTGGAACCCGTTCAGCTGCCTATCAATCTGCGATGCGTGAGGGTGGCGGCGTATCAATAGCGGCTCTCGCCAGAGCAAGCAAAGCTGGCATAAGCAAAGACAGCTCTTCTGCACAATACCTCGCTGGGGCAAAACGCGCTTATGCTCATCTCAAAGCTAATCCCACTACATATCAAGACGATGGAATAGAGAACATCATAGACGATTACGCTGGCCTTCTCGCTGCAACTGAACTCTATAACGCAACGCAAGAAGCTACTTACAAAACAGACGCAGATACTAGAGCGCAATCGCTTTTGAGCCGTCAATCCGATGAAGGATGGTTTTACACCGTTAAAAAAAGCGGGGCAAATACCCGTCCGTTCTACCATGCCGCCGATGAAGGTTTGCCTATAGTTGCTCTCGCACGTTATGTGGAAATTTGCAACCCAGCCTCTGCAATAAAAAATAACGTACAAAGTGCCATAAAGAAAAATTTACAGTGGTATGCAAAAATTACTTCTGAAATATCAAATCCTTTTGAATATGTTAAAATGTACGGGGATGCCTCGTCTGGAGTAAACCCCGGCGAAACAAATCTTGCGCTCGGCGGCACAGCAACAGCTTCTCGCTCAGAAGGCTCTTATACACCTGGTAAAGCAATTGATGGCAGTACAGCGGGTGATTCTCGCTGGTCAAGCTACCAAAGCGGAGCTGAAAACAATAATCAATGGATAGCCATAGATTTAGGCAGCACTTATAAAGTCAATAAAGTGGTTCTCAACTGGGAAGCCGCGTATGGAAAATCTTACAGAATTGAAGTTTCCGACAACGGAACCAGCTGGACTCAAGTTATAAACATCACCAATAACACAAGTGCTGGACCAAAAACACATACCTTTACTACTCCTACTACAACTCGTCATGTGAGGATGTATGGCGTGGAACGCGGGAATGAATATGGCGGTTTTTCTCTTTACGAATTTGAGATTTACGGCGAGCCATCGGGGCAGCAACCAGCCACTCCGCACAACGCGAGATTCTTTATGCCTCATAACAATGAAACTGGTTATTGGTGGCAAGGGGAGAACGCACGCATAGCCTCCCTTTCTGCGGCATTCACAATGGGCGCGCAACTCGCAGACCCGAGCGGCAAATTCTGGACGGACACCTTGTTTGGCATGGCTTCTGCGCAGTTAGACTGGATACTTGGGAAAAATCCGTTTGGAGTTAGCATGATGTTTGGTTTTGGAGCTAAAAATTATCCTAATTATCCCGCTTCAAGAGGGCTTGCTAACATTAAAGGCGGGATTTGCAACGGAATAACCGCTAAAGATGGGAACGAGAATAATTTGGACTGGAAACCTTACGGGGATGGCGAATGGCAAAATTGGCGTTGGATAGAGCAATGGCTTCCGCACAACGCTTGGTATTTGATTGCGATATCGTCTCTTTCCAACAGAATAGATAATCCTATAATTCCACCGCCTGTTGACCCAGGCACCGACCCTGAACCAGAACCTGGCACTGACCCCGAACCGCCGGAGGCGATTAAGAGTAGCAATCCCGCGAACATTCCGGGCTTTAATATTGTGGCTGTAAATACACGGAATATCACGATGAAACTGCCTTTTGCAAGCCGGAATTCCGTGGTAAGCATTTATAACATACATGGGCAAAAATTGGTTTCTTACAGCATACCAGCGGGTAATTTGTCGGCGACTGTTGAGCTACCTTCAAATATGAAGAGCGGTATATATTTACTAAAACTGAACGGCACCGCAAAGAAATTTGTTTATTAACGGCCATGCCACAAATACAGCTTTTGCCGGACTCGGTAGTAAACCAGATAGCAGCGGGCGAAGTTATTGAAAGACCCGCATCTGCGGTGAAAGAACTGGTGGAAAACAGCCTTGATGCAAAAGCCACTCAGATAAAAATCTCCGTTCAAAAAGGTGGCAAAGATTTAATTCAAATTTCGGACAATGGCTGCGGAATAGAACCCGAAGATATAGAGAAAAGCGTTTTGCGCCACGCTACATCAAAGTTGAGAGATGCGAGCGACTTGTTCAAACTCAGCACAAATGGATTCAGAGGCGAAGCGCTGAGTTCCATCGCTTCAATATCAAAGCTGACTATAGAAACCGCACTGAGTTCCTCGGTCACCGGTATTAGAGCGGAGTTTGAAGGCGGTATTTTAAAATCAAAGGAAGAAGCGGCAATTCCTTTTGGCACCACGATTATCGTAGAGGATTTATTTTTCAACGCTCCGGTGCGGGCGGAATTTTTAAAAAACGATTCCGTAGAAAGTTCCAGAATTTTGGACTGCGTAACAAGATTAGCAATGGCAAACGAGGATGTTCGTTTTGAATACAGGGCGGATAATCGTATGTTATTTTGCACAGCGGAAGGCAATTTGCAAGCGAGGATTTCCGATTGTTTGGGGGCTTCTGCGGCTCGCTCTTTGAAACAAGTTGAATGGGAAGAGTCTGGCATCAGGGTTTTTGGTTTTATAAGTTCGCCGGAAAGTTTGCAAGCTGGAAAAAGAAATGTCCCCTACATATTCTTGCAAAAACGCCCAATCTACAATGCCTTGATAACCAAAGCCATCAACCAGGCTTATTCCCCTTATGGCGATTATTCTCCCATTGCCGTTATTTTTTTGGAAATGCCTTTGGAAACTTTTGATGTAAATGTCCACCCAGCAAAAAAAGAAGTCCGTTTCTCAAAAGACAACGCAGTTTTCCTAGCCGTAAACCACGCCGTCCACAACGCCCTCCAAAACGCAATTTCTTACCCCTCCATTTCCATCACAAACCCAAACGTGCTGAGAGAAACTGCCCCCAAATATGCAACTGGAGGAATTAATATAGCTGAAGTTAGCAAAGCCGAAGTTAGTTCTTTTTACGAGCGATTGAGCGGAGCGAACAGCGAGGAAAAAGAAGCTAACGGAGGCTTACAGAACAATAAAGAGAACAATAAAGCCGAAATTAGTTCTTTCTTTGAGCGATTGAGCGTAGCGAACAGCGAAAAGAAAGAAGCTAATGAAGGCTTAAATAATAGCGAGCTTTTCCCAGACGAGCGTATAATTTCGCTCCCTCAAGCACAGGCAACGCCTTACGTTTTGGAATGCCTGCAAATAGGCAAATCGTTTATAGTCTGCGAACAAGGGCAGAGCATGTTGATAATAGACCAGCACAGGGCACACAAACTTATCCTTTACGAGCGAGCTTTGCAAGCCCTGCAAAAAGGCGAAAATTTGAACAGCCAAGAACTTTTATTCCCAGAAACCGTTGAAATTCCCGCTTATCTATCGCCGATTTTAGAAGAGCAGAAAGACGGGCTTAAAAGGCTGGGTTTTCACTTAGAACCCTTTGGCACAAACACTTGGCGCCTGCGCGGAATTCCGTCTCATTTAAAAATTAACGCAGCACGAGACGCGATAAGGATTTTTTTAGAGGATGCAAACGAAAGCAAGGAGAGCAATATATTTAAAAAAAATGCTCTTTCTTATGCAAACAGCTCGGCTATTCCAAGCGGAACGGAGCTTTCTGCCTTGGAGATGAAAACTTTGATTTCCGATTTGCTATCTTTGCCAAGCCCTTATGAAACGCCAAAAGGAGAAGCTATTTTTATGAAAATGCCATTAGAGGATATAAAGAGAAAGTTTTAGGCTAAATCCTTGACTTATTCCCCCAAAAAATATATATTTATTGGTAGAGGTAATGAAAATGTTTTATTGTTCCGCTCCATTTTTAACGATTTTTGTAGCGCTAATAGTCTACAAGATAGGCGATATATTGGAGAAGCGGGATATCAAAAAAATGGAAGCGGAAATGAGAGAGAGGGGACTAGACGAAGATACAATATTTATGGCGACAAAATTTATGAAACGATAATTTCTCCTATTCCTTTCGGTTTTCTATATTAATCCAAATGGCAGAACTTATAGTTGAATGGGATGAAAATAAAAATGCTATTAATCGTAGGATTCATCATATAAGTTTTGAAACTGCGAAATTGGTTTTTGCCGACCCTAACCGTATAGAACGGCTTGATAATTCATCGAGCAACCGTTTTAAGGAAACTCGTTGGCAAACGCTTGGTTTAGTAGGTAAGGTATTGTTTGTGGTTTATACTGAACGAGGTGAAAATATTAGGTTAATTTCGGCTCGTTTGGCAAACAAAAAAGAAAGGAGCAGTTATTATGGCGATGGTAACAACAAAAGTTCTAGTTGGGCAAAAACCAACTAAAAAACAATTGGCAGAAGTAGAGCTTGCCTCTTCCTTTCCAATTGTGTATAATGAAGATTCTCCAAAATCTTCTGAAACTGCTATTACTGAGTTCACCGAACTTGCAAAGAAAAAACGAAATGTAAAAACAACGGTTACCTTACCCGTAAGCACGGAAATGTTAAGTTAATGCAACCGATTTTAGCCTTAGTAGTGCCGTGCTACAACGAAAAAGAAGTTCTGCCAATGACGGCAGAGCAATTGCAGGCTCTTATGCGGCGGCTCATGGAGAGCGATGTTATTTCAAAAGAGTCAAAGATAGTATTCGTAGATGACGGCTCAAAAGACTGCACTTGGGAACTGATAGAAAACTTTTGCAAAAATAATCCGGAAATTTTCTCTGGTATAAAACTTTCAAAAAATAGGGGACATCAAAATGCGCTTTTGTGCGGCTTGCTTTCTGTCAAGGAATTTGCAGATGCAAGCATTTCTGTAGATGCGGATTTGCAGGATGATATTTCCGTCATAGACGAAATGCTGGAATTATATTGTTCCGGTTGCGAAATTGTTTATGGAGTTAGGTCTAAAAGAAGTAGAGATTCATTTTTTAAGCGTGCAACGGCGCATTGCTTTTACAAACTGATAAAATTTTTAGGTGCGAATATAATTTACGACCATGCGGATTTTAGGCTGATGGGCAAAAACGCTTTGAACGCCCTTGCGGAATACAAAGAGGTGAATTTATTTTTGCGCGGCATAGTTCCCATGCTCGGTTACAAAACGGGAATCACCTATTACGAACGCAAAGAAAGGATGGCAGGGGAGAGCAAATATCCGTTTAGAAAAATGCTGAGATTCGCTATTGAGGGCATAACATCTATGTCCACAAAACCTATAAGAATGGTGACAATTCTCGGTATTGTGATTTTTATAATGAGTTTAGCCATGATAGCTTATTCCATAGCTAGATATTTTATGGGCGATACAGTTTCCGGCTGGTCTAGCATGATTTGCTCGCTTTGGAGCATAGGTGGTTTAATTTTGCTATCCATAGGCATTGTTGGCGAATACATAGGCAAAATTTATTTGGAAACAAAACAGAGACCAAGATTTACCGTGGAGAAAAAATTGCCATGATTTCGATAATAAAAGCAAATTCAAATTCATCCGAAGTTTTAAGGCTCTGCTCCCGTTCCGCTGCGCAAAACAGCGAGATAGAAAAACTAGTTAAAGAAATTCTCGCGGATATTAAAAAGAATGGGCTTGAAGCAGCTCTCGCTTATGCAAAAAAACACGATGGGTTGACGAAAAATAATCTGAAAATAAATGAAACAGAGATAAAAAAAGCCGCTTTGAAAATAGCTCCAAAGCTGAAAAACGCCCTGAAACAAGCCATTGAAAATGTCAAGTTTTTTCATCAAAAGCAAATTGAAAAATCCTGGAGTTTTAAGGGCAAAGACGGCGAAATTTTGGGGCAGAAAATTCGCGCTTTGAAAAGGGTAGGCTTGTATGTACCGGGCGGGGCAGGGGTTTATCCCAGCACCTTGATTATGAACGCAGTCCCTGCCATTGTAGCGGGCGTTAAGGAACTAGTTGTTGTTAGCCCCGCAAAAAACGGGTTGCACAGCTCCGTTGCTTTTGTGCTCAAAGAACTTGGCATAAAAGAAGTTTACCACATAGGCGGAGCGCAGGCCGTTGGTTTGCTCGCTTATGGCGCAAAGGGGATTGCTCCCGTGGATAAAATAGTTGGCCCAGGTAATGTGTTTGCGGCTTATGCAAAAAAAGAGGTTTTTGGAACCGTGGACATAGACATGATAGCAGGCCCTTCCGAGATAGCGGTTTTGGCAGACGGCACGGCAAACCCAGAGTGGGTAGCCGCAGATATGCTTTCGCAGGCAGAGCACGGCTCTGGCTTTGAAGCCTCCGTTTGCGTGACGGATTCTCCAATTTTTGCGGATAAATTAGCCCTTTGCATAGAGAAACAGGTAAAGGCAAGCCCAAAGAGGGAAATTTTGGAAAAATCGCTCAGCGCTTATGGGCGCATTTTCATTGCTAAAAATATGAATGCCGCTGTGGAAATTGTGAACAGGCTTGCGCCGGAGCATTTGGAGATTGTGGCAAAAAAACAGGACGAATTGGAAAAGCGGATTGAAAATGCGGGCGCCATTTTTGTAGGGGCTTATTCCTCCGAGCCGGTTGGCGATTATTTTGCCGGCCCCAACCATGTTTTGCCAACAAACGGAACCGCCAGGTTTGCAAGCCCGCTCGGGGTTTACGATTTCCTAAAAAGAACCAGCATAATAAGGTATAGCGAGAAAGCTTTGCTAAAAAACGCCGAGAATATAGCGGAGATAGCGAATTCCGAGGGTTTTTGCCACCATGCCCGTGCTGTAACTGCCAGGCGCATAACAAAAAAATGAAAAAACGCATTTTTTTGTAATTTTTCATGCTATATAATATATATTTAAAGAGGATTGTTCTTAGGGGGAATTTTATGGCCAATAAAATCGTTTTTCTACTCGTTCTATGCGCATTTAGCGCATATTCTGCTGTCAACTTTCCTTATCCGCAAGAGAGCAGTTATGGCAATGGAGCAGCTATAGTTACAACTAGCGGAGCATCTGCTGCCCTAAAAAGCAAATTTACGAGCTTTATGAGCACTCATTACGAAGAGAACCAAGACAAAACTCTAGGTAGAATAAAATTTGATAATACATCTCAAACCGTTTCCGAAGGCATTGGTTATGGCATGATAATGATGGTTTATTTCAGCGATAATACCAAAAGCTATCAAGCCGAGTTCGATAGATTATGGGCTTATTATAATAGATTTTTGAACCAAAATGGCCTTATGCATTGGAGAATAAACGGTTTTACTACTGTTGATGGACAAAATGCTGCCACAGATGCGGAATTTGACGTTGCCCTTGCACTAGTTATGGCTCATTACCAGTTCGGTGGTCAAAAATACCTAGACGACGCCAAATCTTTAATCGGAAAAATCAGGCAGTTTGAATTTGACCCAAATAATTTGCACAGGCCAGGTGATAATTGGAACAGCAAAAGAAACCCTAGTTATGTCAGTCCAGCAGCCTTTGAAATTTTTAAAGAAGTTGAAACTGGTCAAGCCTCTAAATGGAGTGAATTTATAACCGCAAATTACACCTTGCTGAAAAATAATCAAAATCAAAGCACCGGACTTCCTTCTGACTGGTGCAACGACAACGGCAATCCCATGGACAATTTTAGTTATGATGCCTCCCGCGCTCCCTGGCGTTGGGCATGGGCCAATGCTTGGTATGGCCATGCGGATGCAAAAACCTTGCTCGGTAAGCTCGCACCTTGGGTGAATAATCAAACTCCAGCCAATGTAAAAGGTTCAATACAATTGAACGGTACTATGGGCGGTGACCATAATTCAACTTTTGTAGGTCCTCTTACAAATGCTCTTTCATACAGTTCTACTTATCAAAATAAATTGAACGATTTTTGGAGCACTTTAATAAATTTAAACGAAGCTTCTTATTTCAACAAAGCTATGCAGCTTTTAACCGGTCTTTTTGCAACTGGCAATATGCCAAACTTAAAAGCCTTATCGGAGGTACAGCCGAGTTCAAGTTCTGCGGCTCCGAGCAGTTCCAGCGTAGGCAGTAGCTCAAGCGTAACCGAGCCAGACAATTCCAGCAGTTCCGATGATGATGGGGGAGAAGATCCAATTTTAGTGCTTCCAAAAGTTGCGCTTTTGAACTCCGCAGTAGCTTCTAAGAACGGCATCAACCTTGCCGTAAAGAGCAATGCCGTTGTCGAGGTCTTTGGGCTAAAAGGGAATTCCATGCGCAAATTCAGCTTCGCAAATGGGGTATATTCAGTTTCATTCTCCGATCTGCCAAAAGGCCTGTATATAGTGAAGGTCTCATTTGGGAACGAAAAGATGATTCTGAGAGTGCCGGTGAAGTAAAATGTAATGGGCGTATCAAGAGTTGGCAGAGGTGTAATTTTGTAGATTATAACTCGGCATGGGAGGCAAAAAGATGGGAAAAAAAATCAAAGAGGAAACTTTAACAAGTTTCCTATCGCATAAGGTCAAAGACTATGCTGAATATAGGGAGTATATGAAGCCGCGCAACTCCGACCATAGTTTTGCAACTTTAAAATTTCGCACTCCAAAGTTAAGCGATAATAAGGCATTTCAGTTAAAGCAATTCACGTTCTAGTTTTCTTACGGCTTCTATAAGATGAAGGTTTTAATCATTTTAGGCGTGGTGTTTTCAGTGGTGCTGGGCGAGTTTATGACCTCGCTAACATTAAATGCCTGTTCCAGGCCCGTAGGTGGAAAAGCCGCAATTATGTGCGCAGTTGCAAACATAGATTTTTTTGGGTATATAATTATGTTTGTGTTTTGGCTCGTTATGTCAGCCGCTATATTCTATACCTTGCAGGATTTTATAAGGGAAAAATTCCGGGCGTTCAAAGAAAAGCGGAAAAAACTTAATTAATGAAGCAGTGAATAGATATATTTCACGAGATAAAAGATAGGAGTAGCAAGAATGCAAGATACTACCGATAAAATCATATATTCATTAGATTCTTTATCGCAGTTAGCACTAGCTTCCGCCTGCTCTCTCTCCATTTTCTTTCTGAAATACTCATCCATACCTATAAATATACATTTTTTTCCTGAAAAGAGGGCGGCGTAATGGAAATGCCTGTAACTCCCATAGTTAACCCGCCAAAAGAATATCTAGAAATTTAGCGACAAGAAGCACAGCAATTAAGACTAATAGCGTTTTTGCATAAGATTCCCAGTTATGGTCGTGGAAACATTTTATAACTTCTTTTTCGGTTTCTTCCATACCCATAATATACATTTTTTAAAAGAAAAAATTCAATGGAATGAATAAGGTAAAATTAAGATTACGGATAGAGGCAAAATAATGTATATTTATAATTATGAAGGCAAAGCTAAAACAGATGCAAATTCTTGTTACAAAGCTCTGGACAAACCAAAGCGAAAACGCGCAGGCATTGATTATGTTATTTTTTATGTTTTTTGTTTTATGCGTAATAGCATACAATGGAACATGGGACGTAAGCAAAGACCAGTCGCCAAAATCTCAGCTAGGCGGTTATATGTTCCGAGGTTTAAAAGACGGTTTGGTTTATCTAATAAACCTAATCAGATAAATATGCTTTCTTTAAGGAGGGTTCTATGAGCACAAACAAAGCGTTTGAGGTTTTAATTGCTGATGAGATGGTTGCCGATAATGGCTATTATGTTAACTAGAAATATCTCTGCATTTTCTACATTATTTCGGTGCCTGCTTGCCCTCCCTGCCCTTCTTTTGCCTTAACCATAGCCGGTTTTGACCCAAGCGCAGGTGCGGGCGTTTTAGCGGATATAAAGGCTTTTGAGCATTGCAGAGTTTACGGGCAGGCGGTTTGCACAGCCATCACAATACAGAACGAAAACCTCTTTACAAAGCCAAATTGGCTACCTTGGCAGCAGATAAAAGAACAACTGGAAATACTCTCTAAAGCCCGCAATTTTGGCTATATAAAAATAGGCCTGGTGCAAAACCCCCAAACGCTGGAAAAAATCCTTAAATGGCTTCGCAAAAAATACCCCAAAGCCTTCATTATATGGGATCCCATAATAAAAGCTAGTTCAGGTTTTGAATTCCATAAGAAGAACGCTGTAAGTTGGCAAAAACTCTTTAGTTACGCAAACCTTATAACGCCAAATCTGCCCGAAGCGGAGTTCTTAGGCCTCTTAAAAGGCTCGCCAAAAACCGCCGTTTTGCTAAAGGGCGGGCATTCTGCCAATCAAAAAAGCGATGACCTGTTATTCCTGCCCAACTCCCCTGTCCCCATAAAATTCACATCCAAACGCATAAAAGCACATAGGCACGGCAGCGGCTGCACATTATCAGCATTAATTTTAGCTAACTTATTGAAATATAAGGAGTTAGAGAAAGCTATATGCAGGGCAAAAAAGGCTATGCAAAGTTTTTTCCAATGTGGCAACGGTAAATTAGGTTCCTTAAAATGCACATATCCCCCCTTCACTGCTTAACTTGGGACGCTTCCCCGCTCACCCACCTTGCACAGGTTGAGCAGCTCCTAGACGCTGGCGCAAACTGGATTCAGCTCCGCCAAAAAAAAGCAACAGAGCAAGAGAAATTGCAAACCGCCATAGCCGCAGCCAAGCTATGCCAAAAATACAAAGCAACTTTGATAATCAACGATTCACCGCAGATATGCCTTGAAAGCGGAGCGAATGGAGTCCATTTGGGACTAAGCGACTGCCCCATTCCAAAGGCGCGTGAATTGCTCGGAAAAGATGCCATAATAGGTGGTACAGCTAATACGCAACTCCAAGCATTGCAGAGGGTTACTGAAAATTGCAACTATATTGGGCTAGGCCCTTGGCGGGCAACCAAAACAAAGGAAAACCTGAGCGAAATCCTCGGCGAAGCTGGCATAAAAACAGTCGCGGACTTGAACCTAAAAATACCCGTAATCGCCATAGGCGGAATCGCTTTGCAGGATGTGGGCAAAATTCTATCACTTGGGGTTCAGGGCATAGCTGTTAGTTCCGGCATCGTGGCCGCAAAAGATATAAAAGAGGCTTTTTCCCTTTATATTAAAGAACTTAAAAGAATTCCCTAGCGTCTTTTCCCAGCTTTAGCAACTCTCTAACAAGCGAACTGGATACGCTCAGATGTTCGGGTTTGGAGCTTAAAAGCACGGTTTCTGTACCGGGCAATAGCTTGGCGTTGTTCCAAGCAACGGCTTGTTCCCATTCCAAATCAGAAGCCCTTCTCACTCCCCTGACCAAAAATTTGATGCCATTTTTTTGCAGATAATCAACCGTCAAGCCATCCCAAATTTCAACGCTTGCCTGCGGGAAATTCGCCATCGCTTTTTTTGCCAGCTCTGCCCTTTCCTCTGTGGAGAAGTGAGTTTTTTTATTTATGTTGTTGGCTATTAAAATTATGAGCTTGTCAAAAAGTGCACAGGCACGTTCGGCAACATCTTTGTGCCCAACGGTAAAAGGGTCAAAAGAACCCGCAAAAACAGCTATCCGTTCCATCTGCCGCGCTCCTTGATTAAGTTTTCCAAAGCATCCAAAGCCTCATTTTGCGGAACGTTTTTGCGTACAGGGTTCTTTCCCTCGTAGAGGGTTATATTGCCAGCAGCCGCTCCAACATAGCCAAAATCCGCATCGGACATTTCACCGGGGCCGTTCACTATGCAGCCCATAACCGCTATGGAAAGATGCTTTAAATGCGAAAATCTCTTTTTGACCTCTGCGGTCACGTTTTGCAAATCAAAGAGCGTTCTGCCGCAGCCCGGGCAACTTATGAACTCCGCTTTGGTTTTGCGAAGCCCCGCCGCTTGCAATAGGTTAAACGCAACGGGAATTTCGTTAACCGGATTTTCCGTGAGCGAAACCCTTATGGTGTCCCCTATACCGCCTATGAGCAAAGCACCAATGCCCACAGCGGATTTGATTCTGCC
This sequence comes from Candidatus Fibrimonadaceae bacterium, assembly GCA_031281265.1. GTDB lineage: Bacteria > Fibrobacterota > Fibrobacteria > Fibrobacterales > Fibrobacteraceae > Fibrimonas. Next base: position 2,649 of record JAITFO010000083.1, on the reverse strand, counting down.
GTCTTCGCCCTCCCCTGCTTCCGTCACTCCCAGATGAAAGGGATAAGGCTTGTGCCCGCCAGCGACTAATCGCTCCGCCATCAAGCGGTTCGCTTCCACCATCTCTTTTGGTCTGCTGGCTTTTAAACTGAAAATTATCTGGTCAAAATTTTCCGCTTCGCACATACTCAAAAATTCCAAAGCGCTCTCCACCATTCCAAGCGGGGTATTGCCGTATTTTTCAAGTATTCTTGCGCTCAAAGAGCCGTGGTTAACGCCTATGCGAATTGCGCGCCCCAATTTTTTTGCCTCTTTGACAAATAGCGGAAAGGCATCATTTCCAAAATTCCCCGGATTTACGCGCACTTTCTCCACCCATTTAAGGGCTTCAAACGCCGCTTTGGGTTGAAAGTGTATGTCTGCCGAGATGGGAATTTGAATGCCTGAACTGCGAACCTTTTCGGAAATCTCTTTTAATTTTTCTGCATCGGCAAGGGTTGGAACGGTTATCCTAACCAATTCGCACCCAGCATTTGCCAACTCAATAATCTGTTTTACAGAACCCTCAACATCCTTGGGGCTTGTGGTAGTCATAGATTGCACAAGCACGGGAGCGCCGCCTCCTATGACGGCATTCCCAACTTTGACTGCGATGGTTTGACGCATGGGAATTTACATATCCATTCCGCCCATACCGCCCATGCCACCCATGCCACCTGCGCCCGGCATTGGCGGTTTATCCTCTTTCTTCTCAGCTACAACGCAATCCGTTATGAGAATCATAGAGGCAATGGAAGCCGCTTTTAAGAGAGCGGTTTTGGAAACCTTTGCTGGGTCAATTACACCTGCTTTGGAAAGGTCTTCGTAAACATCGGTCTTGGCATTGTAGCCAAAGTCGCCTTTGTTTTCCTTGACTTTGTTGACCACAACGGAACCTTCCAAACCTGCGTTCTCTGCAATCTGGCGCAAAGGCTCTTCCAAAGCACGGCGAATAATCGCGGCTCCGGTGTGTTGGTCTGTGTTTTCCAATTTTAAGGAATCTATAGCGGAAGCAGCGCGTATAAAGGCTACCCCACCGCCAGCAACAATGCCCTCTTCAATAGCAGCACGGGTTGCGTGCAAGGCATCGTCAAAGCGGTCTTTTTTCTCTTTCATAGCAATTTCAGTATCTGCGCCAACTTTAATCACAGCAACGCCACCGGAGAGCTTTGCCAAGCGTTCTTGCAACTTTTCGCGGTCATAGTCGCTTGTGGTGTCTTCAATCTGCTTTTTGATTTGCCCAACGCGAGCTTTGATATCATTGGGTTTCCCAGCACCTTCCACTATGGTGGTATTGTCTTTGTCTATTATTACGGACTTCGCTTGCCCAAGAACGCTGGATGGAACATCTTCCAGTTTTGCACCAGTCTCTTCGCTGACAAGCATACCGCCGGTTAAAATGGCGATGTCTTCCAGCATGGCTTTTCTGCGGTCGCCAAAACCTGGGGCTTTAACGGCAGCAACTTTAAGGGTTCCGCGCATTTTGTTTATGATAAGCGTTGCCAGAGCCTCTCCATCAACATCTTCAGCGATGATCAAAAGGGATTTACCGGCTTTTGCTATGCTCTCCAAAGTGGGGAGCAAATCTTTCATGGAACTGATTTTTTTATCGTATAGCAATATGCTTGGGTTTTCCAGATTGACTTCCATAGTTTCTGTGTTGGTCACAAAATATGGAGTTAGGTAGCCGCGGTCAAATTGCATTCCCTCAACAACATCGAGGGTAGTATCAGCGGTTTTGGATTCCTCAAGGGTTATCACGCCGTCTTTGCCAACCTTTTCCATCGCGTCTGCGAGGAATTTGCCGATTTCCGGGTCGTTGTTTGCGGAAATTGAAGCGACTTGCGTTATGTGTTCCTTGCCGTTCACCTTTACGGAAGCCTTGTTTATAGCCTCGGTAACCGCTGTAACTGCTGCATCAATGCCTCTTTTTATGTCCATTGGGTTTGCGCCCGCTGCAACATTTTTTAAGCCTTCGCGAGCTATAGCTTGCGCCAAGACTGTTGCGGTTGTTGTTCCATCACCTGCGATATCACTGGTTTTGGATGCCGCATCTCGTGCCATTTGAGCTCCCAAGTTTTCAAAAGAGTCTTCAAGCTCAATGTCTTTGGCTACGGTCACGCCGTCTTTTGTGACAGTCGGAGCACCAAAGGATTTTCCGAGCATAACGTTGCGACCTTTGGGTCCAAGCGTTACTTTTACCGCATTTGCGAGTTTATCCACGCCACGCATCAATGCTTCGCGGGCTTGAATGTCGAATTTTAGTTGTTTTGCCATAATCTTCTCCTAGTTTGAAATTCCTTTTCCCTATTAAAGAACCGCCAAAACGTCGTTTTCTTTAACAATTAAATAATTTTTCCCGTCAACGGTAACCTCTGTTCCGCTGTATTTGCCGTAAAGCACTTTATCGCCAACTTTGAGTTCCAGGGCTATGGTTTCGCCTTTGTCGCTCTTGCGGCCCGCGCCAACTGCCTTTACGATGCCCTGCATGGGCTTTTCCTTTGCATTATCTGGAATGAAAATTCCGCCCTGCGTTTTGGTTTCCGCTTCAATCGGTTCTATCAAAACTCGGTCTGCAAGTGGTTTTATGGACATATTCTACCTCTTGGTTAAGTGAAAAATCTGTTTTGC
>JAITFO010000079.1 GCA_031281265.1 Candidatus Fibrimonadaceae bacterium | reverse complement strand
ACAAAGCGGAGTGAATCGGCTCCGTATTTTTCGATTATGTCTAAGGGGTCAACGCCGTTGCCAAGCGACTTGCTCATCCTTCTGCCTTGACCGTCTAAAATCGTGGGGTTTATATATACGTCGTGAAAGGGGATTTCTCCCATATTCTCTTGGCTAAAGATAACCATCCTCGCAACCCAAAGCGAAATTATATCGCGAGCGGTTACCAAAACCGAGGTCGGATAAAAATTTTTCAAATCCTCTGTTTCGCCGGGCCAGCCCATTGTGCTATGGGGCCAAAGAGCGGAGCTGAACCAAGTGTCCAAAACATCGGGGTCTCGTGTCAGCTTCAAGCCTTCTATTTCATTTTCCTGCAAATCTTTTTCCAATGAACAAACCAGCCAATCACCGCTCTCCGCTTTAAAGTAATGAATATCCTCCCTGCCTGCGAATTGAGTTGGTTCGGTGCTTGCGTACCATATAGGAATCTGATGCCCCCACCAAAGTTGGCGGCTTATGCACCAGTCGCGTTTTTCGCCCAGCCAGTTCAGATAATTTTTTGCATAGCGTGCAGGCGTGAATTTCACCTCGCCGTTTTCAACGGCTCGCATCGCATTTTCTGCCAGCTTGTCCATTTTCACAAACCACTGGTCGCTCAAATATGGTTCTATTATCGTTTTTGAACGGTCGCTTTTGCCAACCTGCATTTCGTGGTCTTCCACTTTTATCAAAAGCCCCTGCTTTTCCAAGCCCTCAACTACCGCAGCTCTTGCCTTCTCCCCTTTCAAGCCCTTGAACTCGCCTGCATTTTCGTTTAGAGAGCCGTCTTCGTTTAATATGTTGAGCATCGGGAGTTTGTGTCTAAGCCCTGTCGCGTAATCGTTTGGGTCGTGAGCGGGGGTCACCTTAACCGAGCCTGTTCCAAATTCCCTGTCAACCAAAATAGCATCCGCGATAACTGGAATTTCCCTGTTCACAAAAGGCACTTTCAAAGTTTTGCCTATGAATTTTTTATAGCGTTCATCTTCTGGGTGAACCGCAACCGCCGTGTCACCTAATATTGTTTCTGGTCTGGTTGTTGCAACTGGAATATAGCTGCTGCCGTCTGCGAGTGGATATTTGAAAGTCCAAAAATGACCTTGTACCGTTTCGTGATAAATCTCATCGTCTGCAACGGCGGTGTGCAAATGCGTGTCCCAGTTCACAAGCCTTTTGCCGCGGAAAATCAAACCTTTTTTAAAAAGGTTAAAGAATGCATAGCGAACCGCTTTTGCGCAAATAGGGTCTAGCGTAAATCTCTGCCTATCCCAGTCGCAACTGGAACCGAGCAATTTCAGCTGGCTTGTTATGCGAGCTTCGTATTCATTTTTCCAATCCCAAATTCTCTTTACCAATTCTTCCCTGCCCAAATCGTGGCGGGTTTTCCTTTCATCTTTGAGCAACCGCTTTTCCACAACCGCCTGCGTTGCAATGCCCGCGTGGTCTGTGCCAGGAATCCAAAGCGTGTTTTTGCCAAGTTTTCTGTTATAGCGGATTAAAATATCTTGAATGGTATTGTTAAGCGCATGACCTAGGTGCAACGCACCTGTCACGTTTGGCGGTGGAATTACTATGGAAAAATGTTCTTGCCCTTTTGCAGCGGGGTTTGCATCGCTCGCAGGTTTAAAATTTTTATCAGCATCCCAATTTTTGAGCCACTTCTCTTCTATCTCTTTATGGTTATAACGGGTTTCCATAGTGGAAAAGTAGAAATTACTTACTCGCTGACAAACAGCTACGGGATGGCAAATGCAAAAAAACGTCAACACTTGTTTGCAAAATGCACATATCTGAATTTTTTTGCTCTTTTTATCGAAATATTTGTTATATTTTGTAGTGAAACTTTAAAAAGGACGATTTATGAAAACAAAAAAAAGAAAAATGCGTATGCCTCCAACAGATGGAAGCATAAAACTGTCAAAAGCTGCCTTGTGGTGCTTAAAGCATCCATACGGCTTAGAAGGAGCAAAAATACTGGATATACGGGCGGTAATGAAATAATATGCGTTACCTCATAGATACAAATATTTTATTGTTTCATATATTTGATAGAGACAGACTCTCCGAAGAAGTTTCCGAATTGCTTTGGGACAGCTCAAATACAATAAATATTAGTTCAAGAAGCATAGAGGAAATTATCCTTTTACTTAGAATTGGCAAAATTAAAGTTCCGCGATGGAAAGAAACAAAAGATATCTTTAACCACATAGACGAACTCAATTTTTCAATAGATTATTTCAAAAAAGAACATATATTGACACTCGGCAAACTAATTCCTATCTCCGACCACAAAGACCCTGTTGACCATGCTATAATGGCACACGCTATAACCAACAAAACAGCTTTAATAAGCTCAGACAGCAAAATGCGTTTTTATCAAAACCAAGGATTGAATTTCGTTTGGAATAGGGTTTAGAAATGCCCTCTGTTTATACTCTAGCTTCGCAGCTCAATCATTGGAATAACACCCAGCTTCTAAAGGAATGTGGGCTAATCCCTTTTATGATGCACAAAAACTTTGGCTATAAAGCGGTGATGGTTGGGGAAAATACCGGCGATTATCCGTATTTGGAACGCTTGCCAGGGCTTGAGATGGATTTTATTCCGAGTTCAAATGGCAATATAGATGCTCTAATTGGCAATTCTATAAATTACATAAATCAGAACTATCAAAAGATGGACGCTCTTATAATGAGAGGGCTATATAATGCAACTTGCATAATTTTACAAGCATACAGGCAAAAACGCCCAGATGGAAAAGTTTATCTTTACCTAGATGCAAATAAATATTGGATGGACAGCATTCAGTGGGAAGCCCCAATGTTCTTTAATACGCTGGCTTCATGCGATGTTATTTCCACTTCCTGCTACAAAATGACAGAGTATTTGAACAAAAAATGGCCTCCTTTTATTGTTGAACATATCCCCAATGGTTTTTTTAACGCAAACGATGAACAGATTAAAAAAAGCGAAAAGGAAAATACCATTTTAACCGTAGGCCGCATTGGTACAGACCAAAAAGCAAATCACATTCTTTTGCTGGCTTTTGCGATAATAGCAGATAATATCCCAAATTGGAAAGTTCACCTTGCCGGGCCGGTAGAAGCCAAGTTCAGCGAGTTTACGGATAAATATTTCAAGAATTTTCCGCAATTAAAAAAACGGGTGAAATTTTTGGGAAATGTAACAGACAAAGGAAAACTCTATGCGGAGTATGCCAAGGCTAAAATTTTTGCCCTCACTTCCGTCGCGGAAGGCGGCGCGCCAAATGTAATTGCAGAGGCTTTGTTTCACGGCTGCTATACAATAACCAGCGATGTGGATGCTGCAATTGATATTACGGATAACGAAAATTGCGGGCGTATTTTTAACATAAACGATTACGAAGCTCTCTCTAAAATTCTCTTGAAAGTATGCACAAACAAAAAACTCCTGCAAGATGCGCCGCAAAAATCCATTGAATTTGCCAAGAGCCATTATGACTGGGATTTGATTATAAACAGAATCAACCATCTTATGAACAATATACCAACAGACAGCAAAGTTATAGAACAAAAAGGGGAATTAAAAGTTCTCTGGCAACAGGTAGCGGAAAAACTGGCAAATATCGAAATATCATCAAAAGAAGAATTGAGCCAAACCATAAAGGATTTAAGTTATCTGGAAAAACTTGCGGCAAAATTCTTTTGCGAAATTGAAGATACAGATTTGAAATATAAATTAAATCAAATTAAGGAAAAAGTTTTGAATATTCTTTATTCTTCCCCAGCTCCACAAATAAAGCGTGATATTCTTGAAATAGCGGCACAGATAACTCTAGGTTCTCCATAAACCACGACCGCAGAGTTTCGTAAGGAGTTTTTTCGTCAAAAATTTTTAACGCGGCAAGTGCTCTTTTTGTGTATGTATCTATGACAAAAGTTGGCAAATGAAAAGCGTAGAGCAAAATGGAGTCCGCAGTTTCCCTGCCAACACCTTTGACTTTAAGTAAATCGCTACGAACTGGTTCTAGTGGAGAGTTATTTACGAACCACTCCGCGATGTTTTTTAAATACTTGGTTTTTTGGTTTCTATAGCCGGCGGGGGTTATTAGGGTTGCTATGGTTTTGTCGTCTGTTTTTAGGATTTTTTCGGGGGTGCTTATCTTTGCGGCAAAGAGGTTTATTAAGGCTTTTTCCACTTGAGTCCAAGCGGTGTTTTGGGTTAAAATTGCACCCATGCAAACTTCAAATCTGCCTTTTCTCGTTTTTGGCAAACCAAATTCATTTGGGTGATACCCCCTCCCCTTGTGTTCGCTACGTACAGGCCACCATCCTTGCGCACCGTATAAGGAAAATAGTTTTTTATATAACTTGAGGGGAGTCATAATTTTTTTAAATTTACTAAATTACTATTGCGATGCAAATCTCTGCGGTTAATTTTGCTCTAGGTGCAACCTCTATAAAACAAGTGCCAAAAGATGGTATTCCCCAAATTGCATTTTTAGGGCGCTCAAACGCTGGCAAATCCAGTTTGCTAAACGCGCTCTTTGAAAAACAGATTGTAAAAACGAGCAATGCACCGGGTAAAACCCGCGAACTGAATTTTTTTCTAGTACAAAATTCACAAAACGACTCTTTTTATTTTGTCGATTTACCCGGCGTGGGCTACGCAAAAGTCAGCATAGCCATGCGGGACGAAATGGCAAACCGCATAAAAAACTATGTGGAAAAAGCGCACGATTTGAAAGGCATAGTCTACCTCTTGGACATAAGGCATGGGGGGCACCAGATAGATTTTGAAACCATCAACGGAATAAGGAATGCAAATATCCCGATCCTCTTTGTAGCTAGCAAAGCCGATAAGCTCAATCAGTCGGAATTAGCAGCGGCAAAAAAAAAGTTCAAGGAAAATTTTTGCCTAACGGAACCACCGCTCACTGTTAGCTCAAAAACAAAAAAAGGCTTGCCGGAATTGCGGAGGGAAATAAACACTCTGTTAAGCATAACCTCCACCGGAGCCAGCAATGCCTAAACTTTCTAGACCCGGGCGATTTATACGTTGGTTTGGAAATAGATTTCTGAGTTCGCATATAGGGCAATTACTGGTAATTGAGTTTCAAGCATTAGCTTCGTTTTTTTCCAAAGGGAACAGAAAAATAGATTCTCAGCAAATAATTTCGCAAATTTACAACATAGGTATAAATTCTTTGCCGCTGATACTTGTGGTAGGCACAATTCTAGGAACAGTATTGATAGTGAACACCGCAAGTTTAATACCAAGAGTAGGCTTTGGTAACTTTTTTGGAAATCTGATGGTGATAGCAATAGTACGCGAGCTAGGCCCAATCTTAACAGCCTTTTTAATAGCAGGCCGTAACGGCAGTTCCTTAACCACGCGCATAGCCAGCATGAAAGTGAATACTGAAATAGACGCTTTGGAAAGCCTTGGTGTTAACCCTATACGATTTTTAATTATGCCAGCACTCATAGGCGGAATTATAGCTATGTTGATAGCGAATTGCTTTTTTTGCCTATCCGCCATAGGCACCGGATTCCTTATGACAAAAATGGCAGGTTTCTTTTTGGAAGGAGTTTTTAGAGTACAGCTGGAATGGAATTCCTATTCGCTCTCAATCTTAGCTGCTTTAAAACCAGTTGATTTTATGATGAGCTTTGTAAAACCATTTTTATTCGCTTCTATAATCATAACCAATGCCTGTTACTATGGAACTCACATTCAAAATGATTTGCGTGCCGTGCCAGTTGCCACTTCGCAATCCGTTGTGAATTCTTTTATTTTCATAGTGGCATGCGATTTAATACTCTCATTCGCCTATATTTTAGATTACATGAGCAGCGTATCGTCCGTAATTTAGGGATTTTTGCATTTTCTATATTTTCACCATGTTTTCTATACACCCATTTCGCGCCCTGCGACCTAAACCAGAGTTAGCCGCAGAAGTATCGTCTTTGCCTTACGACGTTATGAATCGCGATGAAGCTGCTAAAATGGCAGAAGGCAAACCTTACTCTTATTTGAGAGTCACTCGCTCAGAGATAGAACTCCCTGGAGCAGACCCTCACAGCAAAGAAGTTTACGAACTCGCAAAATCGAACCTGAAGAAGATGGAAAAAGAGGAAGTTATTTTTCAGGAACAAAAACCTTGTTTTTATGTTTATCGCCAAACAATGGATGGCAGGGAACAGTATGGGCTTGTGGCTTGCGTTAAAGCAGAAGATTATTTTAAAGGCACAATAAAAAAACACGAGCTTACCAGAGCGGATAAGGAAGAAGATCGCTTAAAACATATTTTAACCACAAATGCCCAAACAGGCCCTGTATTTTTGACATATAGGGACAAAGGGCAATTCGCTTTGTTAAAAGCGGTTATTAAAAAGACTCCAATTTATGATTTTAAGACCGAAGACGGCATTGGGCACACGGTTTGGATTGTGGATGACGAAACCACCATCGAGAGGCTTCGTATATCATTTGCCTCGCTACCCTGCACCTACATAGCGGACGGGCATCACAGAAGCGCAGCAGGAGCAAGAGCGGCAAAAGAGAGAGAGGAAAAAAATCCTGAACACGAAGGGAACGAGGAATACAGCCGCTTCCTAGCCATTCTTTTTCCGTCCACACAGTTAAAAATCTTAGATTACAATAGGCTTGTAAAAACTTTTAACGGGAAAAGCCCCGAAGAATTTTTAGACGCTCTTTCCAAAATTTGCGAAATTGAAAAGCTGCCAAGCATAGCCGCTCCGCAAAAAGCAAAGCAATTCACCCTTTACATTAAGGGTCAATGGTATAGCTGTGAATTTCTGAAAAAATTTTATCCCAAAAAAAATCCTATAGAAAATTTAGATGTCTCGCTTTTGCAAAACCTCGTTTTAAACCCTCTCCTAGGAATAGAAAATCCTCGCACTTCGGAACAAATAGATTTCGTTGGTGGAATAAGGGGGCTTGGCGAGTTGCAATCCAGAGTGGATTCCGGCGAATGTGCCGTAGCCTTTGCGATGTTCCCCACCTCTTTGGATGAGCTTATGGACATAGCAGACGCCAATGAAATAATGCCTCCTAAAAGCACGTGGTTTGAGCCAAAATTAAGAGACGGGCTTTTAGTTCACCTTTTGGATTAATTGAAGTATGCTGACTAGCCGTAGGTTGGTAATCCTTGTAATCTTGGTTCAAGCGAACGTTTTGGCTTCCATAACCCCAGGCGGTTATAACGGTTATTCTTATACGCCTACAGCTACTTCTATAAACGAAAGCGAAATCGGCTACGCAGCCCGCATCGACTATGAAGAGCGCAATATCAGGCATTCCATAATCATGCGTCCTCTATCTTTTATGGAATTTGGGCTGGGGTTAGGCAAAAATACCGTTCCAGCAGTAAAAATAATTTTTCCGTTTTATGAAGAATTTGGGCAATCAACGGCACTTGGATTTTCCGGCAAAAAATGGTATTTCACAGGGATGTTGCAAAGCATTTCGGAGAGTAAAAATGCTTTCAATTTAACCATAGCTGGCATTTATGACAGAGACCTGCATTTTCCGGTTGGTTCCGTTGCCGGCGAAATAGATCTTGGCTATGCAGCGTTTAGTGTTGAAAATTTTTTGTATCAAAACCGATATGGAGCAGCCGCTACATTCGCTTTAAGGCCTCTTTACGCTTTTGGCTTCCAGTCTTATTTGGAAACAAGCGTTGGAGCATCTTGGCGTTCCCCAGAATATGCAGACAATTTTTACAGCTACGCTGCTGTTCAAATAAAAGCACCGCTATTGCAAAAAGAAAACGAAGAGCCTATATTATATATAGACATAAACCCTGCTTTTGACCATTCGGTTTCTTTCACCAGGGAAAATTATCAGTTTCGCGCAGCATTGGGAGTGGATATAGCTTTAGCTGCCATTTTTGACTTTTACTTAGTTGGGGCATTGTATCCCTCGCGAGAAACCAAAGATATTTACCGCCTGCCTCAAAGGGACTTGCTAGACCGCTACTACCTGCTATGGAATTCCGAAAATATTCCCGTCTGGGCGGCTTGCGGTATGCTCAATACCGATATTTACGGCTGCCAAACCCAAGCGGCAAAAAAACTCTACAACAGAGGTTTCCCCCTAGCCCTCACCCTCGGTTACACAAAGGGCGATCAGAACGGCATAAATGCTATAGGGCAAATTCCTTTGCACCCACAACTGCCAAGCATTTTCTCAAATAGTTTGCTCTTTGCCGAAGGCGGCCTATTTTTGGGCGAAAAACTCTCCGCTCAACTGAACTTCAGGCAGGGAACGGAAAAAAAGCATCTGCAAATAGGCAGCGGGTGGGATTTTGAAAGAAAAGCTTTCTTTGGCGAACTCAGCTTTCAATGGGATTTCTCACTTTCAAAGCAAATCGGCGGAATGGCGATTCGCCTAGCTCCAAACCTGAGCCATAGGGAAAATTCGGACTTCTATATATATGACTACGATATTCCAATCTACCAAGAAGGCAACAATCACAGAAGGCTGCACAACTTCCCCTGGAAAAAATAAGGTCAGCGTCAGTCTTTCACAATGGGTGGGAACGGGACGTCTATCTCTATGCTAATCGGGCAGTGGTCGCTAATCATAACCTCAGGATGTATGGAAGCATTGACAATGCAATCCTTCAAGGCGTGGTCAACAAAAGCGTAATCTACGCGCCAGCCCACATTGTTTTCCCTAGCCCTACCCCTGTTGCTCCACCAGGTATAGGCATCTTTTTGGGTTGGGTGCAAAACCCTGAACGAGTCCACAAAGCCGTTTTCAACATACTTATCCAGCCAAGCGCGTTCAATGGGCAAAAATCCGCTAGTTTTTTCATTTTCCTGTGGTCTGGCAATATCGATCTCCTTATGGCAGGTATTGTAATCCCCAACGGTTACCACGTGCTTGCCGTGGGGTAGCCACATAAGGGAATTTTCCAAAAAAGCGTCATAAAAACGGAGCTTGTAGTCCAGCCTCTCGTCGCTTTGAGAGCCATTCGGGAAATATATGCAGTTCAAAACCCAGTCCGCAAAAACGAGCTGCGACACCCGACCCTCCTCATCAAACTCCTTTATGTCAAAACCCTGATTAACCTCTTCTGGTTGTATTTTGGTGTAAACGCCAACCCCGCTATAGCCTTTTTTCTTTTGGCAGGTAGTCCAAAAAGAGCTGTAACCGGGGAATTCCATTATTTCGTCAGGAATTTGGTCTGTTTCTGCCCTCACTTCTTGTAAACAAAGAATGTCCGGGTCTGTCTTTGCAAACCAGTCCGCAAATCCCTTTTGAGCGGCTGCGCGGATACCGTTTACATTCCAACTGTAAATAACCATGGTGAAAATATATAAAATAGGGGGTGATTTTTAGTAGATTTTGTGCAAAATGTCTTTAAAAGCTCTTTTTCTCGCTGTTGCTCTGTGCTTGGGTGCTTCCTTTGCCCAGGATTCCACAGCTTCCGCCTTAAAAATCATATTTGCTGGAGACCTCATGGGGCATGTAACTCAAATAAATGCGGCAAAAAAAGAAGCTAAAGGAAAGGGCTACAACTACAGGCCTGTTTATAAACATTTGGAATCATATTTTTCAAAAGCGGATTTGGCTATTATAAATCTTGAATATCCTCTTGCCGGTGAACCTTACAGCGGCTTTCCTCAGTTTTCTTCGCCAGACGAATCTGTTTTCGCCATAAAAGATGTAGGGTTCAATATCCTAGCAACTGCCAATAATCATTCGCTGGACAGAGGCAAGCAAGGTTTGGAACGCACGCTTTACGTTTTGGATTCCATGGGGTTGGAACACTTGGGAACTTATAGGCATCCAGCGGAAAGGGATAATAGATATCCTCTTTTCATTGAAAAAAATGGGATAAAAATAGCATTCTTAAATTACACTTATGGAACGAATATGCTCATGGAGGAGGAACCCAACATTGTGAACCGAATAGACTCGGCTCTAATTTCCGGAGATATAAGAAAAGCAAAGCTCGCTTCCCCAGACTTTATAATAGCCCTTATGCACTGGGGCGTTGAATATGAAAATACGCAAAACCAAGAGCAAAAAGATTTGGCTCAATTTTTGGCAGCAAATGGAGTCAATTTAATTATAGGCAGCCATCCACATGTGGTGCAGCCATTTGATAAAATTTTTGCTATAAGTGCCCGCGACTCCGTGCCCGTTATATATTCACTTGGCAATTTTATTTCAAACCAAAGAAACCGTTATACAGACGGCGGGATAGTCTTTGAAGTGAATTTGCAAAAAAACAGCAGAATGGGTAGAAGGGGCGGAGTCAGTTACAAGACAGATATCATGAGCTATGGCTATATGCCGTTTTGGGTTTATAGATATAGCAAGAACAACGACAACGTATTCCGCCTATTGCCTGAATGTAAAACATATCCCGCTGTCTGCAAGGAATACAAAATCAACCCAACAGACAAAGCTGCTATGGAACAATTTTTTGACGATACCAAAAAACTTTTGCATAACGTGCCTATTATAAAACCTTACTGATTCTCGCTGACCAATAAGTGAATCCTTTGACGAAAAAAATAGTATATTATTATTAAGCAATGGCTACAACAACGCCCCCTTCCATTTCCATAATAATTTGCTCCCGCAATCCCAGCGAAGCTTTGAGCGTGCGGCGTAATTTGCTTGGCACGGCAAAGTATCCCAATAGTTTGGAAATCATAGTTTTGGATAACAGAGAAAAAAACGAAGGCTTGTGCGCTGTGTATAATAAGGGCGTGGCAAAAGCAACTGGCAGGGTTTTGGTGTTTATGCACGAAGATGTGTGGATGATGGAGAAGGATTGGGACGTTGTTCTGTTGAAAAAATTTAAGGAACTCCCAGAAATGCAAATACTCGGAGTAGCGGGTTCTGCATATCTTGTTGATTATCCTTACGCTCTTTGGGCAGCGGCTGGAATTCCTTGGACTTTTGGGAAAGTTGTGCATCTTATAGAAAAAGAAGATATGTTTTTCCTCGCGCTTTTCAATGATAGGGATGGCGACCAGGAAGCCGTAGTTGTTGATGGTTTGTGGTTTGCCGCTAGGAAGGTTCTATTTGAAAAAATTTCTTTTGACGAAAAGATTTTCCCCTCTTTTCATTTTTACGACTTGGATATTTGCATGCAAGCACTTGAATTTGGCAAGGTTTATGTCACAACGGACATTCGTGTTTTGCACAAGAGCAAGGGGAGTTTCAAAGAAGAATGGAAGGAATGGAGCAGTATTTTTATTCAAAAATGGAAAGATAAATTGCCTGCCTACACTACTGTCGCCCCTCCTCCACCTCCTTCAAACGGATTGCTCAAAGCTGGGAACTTAGATTTGCGTGGCAAGGTTAAAATACCTAAGTGGTGATAAGGCGAGGTTATTTATGAAAATAATGGTTTATTCATATTTAGGAGCTTTGAAAGGACTTACGCATCCTTATTACCCGCTTGACCAAGCTGATGTTGAAATTTTTGGCAGATATCCACATTCATATTCTGATTTGAATGGAGATTATTGGATTTGGAAAAATCTGCAAGATGAAGATATAGTTGGGAAAATGCAATACAGAAAGTGGTTTGGATTTGGAAATATATTGTTTCCAGAAGAATATTACAGAGAGCTTTTAAAAAAAGCGGATATATGCTTTGGCTACCCGATTATATTGGAAGATACTATTTACAATCACTTCGCTTTGCACAGTAAAAATAATCTTGATAAGGTTTTAGAAATTATAGGCGATATTTATGGAAAAAATTGCGCTGAAAAATTGGAAATTTATTTTAAGTTTGAAACATTGCTCATAGGTTGCAATATTTATGTAGCAAAAACCGCTATTATCAGAGAATATTACGAATGGCTTTTTCCTATTTTGGAACGAGTGGATAAAGAGATAGATGTTTCTGGCATGGACGAATATCAGCAGAGACTTCCGGGTTATGTAGCAGAAAGATTGCTCGGCGCATTTTTTACGGTTGTAAAACCTGCTGTAAAAACGTATGTAAAGAATAATTTTCTAGAAGCGGAAAAGGACACCGATAAAAAAATCCGTTTTCCCGGAACATGGTAATGGGGTTTTCTATATATAGTAGCCACTAATTAATTCAGAAATTCGCTGTGGCGTTCCCCCCGTTAGCTCTCCGAGCGGAAAAAACGGGGGGACGAATGGAGATTTTTGTAAAAAATTTCCATTCAAGTGGGGGAGGAAACGCTGATAGAGTAAAAATTGAAGTTGTGAGTTAAATAAGGATAACAGACATTTGGTGGAGATTTTATAGATGGGCGTTTTTTATTGTTCTGGTAATCAGCGTTTACTATATTATTACGTATGCAAATACCTTCAGTTTCCGCAATGCAAGCCAGCTCGCTGAGAATTGATATCAGTGCGCACGATGTGGCTAACATAAATACGCCGGGTTTTTCACAAGGCCGCCCGGTGCAGTCTTCGCTAAAATCCGGAACCGAAATTTCTGCGATTCACAAGATAGCGCCCCCTTCACCGGAGTTCTCGGCAACCGAGCTGGTAGAGGAGAGTGCCGAACAGATTATAAGCGAAAAAAGTTTTGCCGCAAACGCCGCGGTTATCAAAACTCAAGACAAAATGCTCGGCGAAGTTGTGAATTTAGTGGTGTAATTGCTCCAGCATTTCACTAACTGGTTTACCGCTCTGCGGATCTATGAAATTCGGTGCAATATCTAAGAGGGGTTTAAGGACAAATTCCCTTTGTGTAATGTAGGGATGCGGGAGCGTCAAGTTTTCATCGCTTGTTATAGAAGAACCGCAATACAATAGATCCAAATCTATCTCCCTTTCCTTCCATTTATCCCTTTTTTGCCTACCCATCTTTTTTTCTATATCTTTGCAAAGTTTCAAAAGCTCATGCGGGGTTCTCTCCGATTGAAACCCAACCGCCTGATTCAGGAACTTAGCTTGGCAAGTCTCACCCCAAGGCTCGGTCTCGTAAACTTTGCTCTCCTGCCAATCCAGCGGCTCCTCGGCTCTCAGCAATTCCCTAGCCTGAGCAAGCCTTCCTTCGCGAGGCTCTATATTTGTTCCCAACGATATGAAAATTTGCTTTAACATATTTCAATTAATATCTCCCTTTCATCATCGCTGATTATATTTATCTCTATTTTGTGCGTTATGTTCAGCGGAAAATCGCCCGCCATCTGCGGCCATTCTATCAGGGTTATTCCTTTTGAAAAAGTAAAAAGCTCAATGCCAATGTCGTATAAGTCTTTTGCGTTTTTTATGCGATATAAATCCAAATGGTAAATGGGTGGTTCGTTTGGGTATTCGTGGGCTATTGCGTAGCTCGGCGAATTCACCGTTCCCTCAAAACCAAGTCCCTTGCAAACCCCTCTGCAAATAGCGGT
>JAITFO010000067.1 GCA_031281265.1 Candidatus Fibrimonadaceae bacterium | reverse complement strand
TTTTTGTATATTATACCAATATTTAACACGGAGAACAGATGGTTTTTAAAAGAAACAGATTTGTCAAAACAGATACTGACAGGCTTAACTTTATCTCTAGTTATTTTCACGGCAATATTCGTGCTCGTTTAGGCAGAATTATAACAGCCACTGATGTTGAACGCAAGAGAAAAGAAGTTACAAGTTATGTATTCTGAAGACGAAAAAGATAAATTCAAAAAATTTGCCGATTTATTTACCGAAGCTGAATTTTTAGAAAAAGAGCTGGAAATAGAATCGGCTTCTTATTTCCAACCATCTATAAATGAGCTTCGCTATGCGGGTAAGCATATATCACTTTATCTTGTAAACCAAGAAAATAGTGCTTATGAAAAAGCAATATCACATACATTAAGAGCTATTTATGATGCTCGTGATATGTTGATACTGTTATATCTTGAAAAAATAAACAATTTTGAAAAATTGTATAAATCTATTTCAATAACAAATTGCATTGCAAATTGGGCACAACTTCGTGCGAAAGTGAATAAAATTAAAAAACTGTCTTCCAATCCTGAATTCAAGAATAATAGAGAAGAATTTGATAAAACATACAATGAGCTTAAGGATATATGGGGTTTACTAGAAGCTGCTGTTCCAGAATTGGATAAGCAACAAAATTCAAATAGGAAAAGTTTAATTGTTACTATTGTATCAGTTATTGTAGCAATATTTTCTATGGTTATAGCGTTTTTTAAGTAATTCTCAATCCCAGCTACTGCTCCATATCTACGCTGTCTTTTGGCACTGGAGCCGTTAGGCTCTTTAAGCTGTCAACTAACAGGGAGTCTTTGGGCGGGAACATATTGCGGTAAATCACGTTCCGGCGGTCGCGCATAAAGCGGTTGTCTTTCATCTCAGGATGATGGTTGCCCGGGCTTGCGAGCATTGCAGCCAAATTCACGGACTGGTCTAGGCTCAGGCTTGCGCATGATTTTTTATAGTAGTTTTGTGCCGCAGCTTCGCAGCCAAAAATGCTTTGACCCCATTGCGCATAGTTCAAATAAAGCTCTAAAATCCTGTTTTTTCCCAAATATTTTTCCATCAAAATTGCATAAGTGATCTCTTTAAATTTTCGCTCCCAAGAACGCTCGGTTGTCAAAAACATATTTTTTGCAAGCTGTTGAGTTAAAGTACTTGCGCCAAACACTATTTTATTGCGCTTTTGGTTCATTTCCAGCGCTTCCACTATTGCCCTTATATCAAAACCGGGATGGAAATAAAAACTGGCATCCTCGCCAGACACAACAGCCTTTTGCAAATGCGGGCTAATGCTATCCAGCGGGACAAAAGTTTGCTTAATCTCCAGCTTTGGGCTGGTCTTTTGCAAATTTTTCATAAATGCGCTTTGTGCAGGCTGAGTATTTTCTAACGCCCTAACATCTCTCAAAATTGTTTTTCCATAGCTGTAAGCCCTGAGCATCCCGTAAGTACATACAAGGCTAAAAATCACCGAATACGAAATAACGGCAATTAAAATATATCGGGCAATTTTTTTTAAATTTATACATTTCATATATTTTATGTATTTCATATAATCTCCGGTTTACTGCGTAATAAAATAATCCTCTGGATTTATAGGTTGATTGTCATAACGAACTTCATAATGCAAAACAGGCCAAAGAACGCTACCGCTTTTGCCCGCCAACGCTACTGCCTGCCCCTTTTTCACCGGTTTACCAGCTTGGACAAGAACGCTTTGCAGATGTGAATAATGAGTTTTTATATGCGGAGCATGCTGAATCTCAAGCGTGGTACCAAAACCAGTTCTGCTGGTGGTAATGCTTTCAACTATGCCATCCCCTGTGGCTATAATAGTATCGCCCTCTTTAACAGCAAAATCCAAACCTCTGTGCGGTATCTCTCTTTTGGTCAAAGGGTCATGCACCAGCCCGAATTTGTTGGTTCTTTTTTGACGGTCCTTAATAGGGTGCAGCAAAGGCAAGCTCCGTGTATATTGCTCGTCTTCTAAAAGAGCATCGCGCATTTTACTAAAAGTTTCCGTTGCTTTCTGTATCCTGCTCAAATCTGTGGTTGTTCTTTTCCCTTTGTAGCTTTTAGTCTTGGGCGCTTCTTCCTCCGTTTTATCCGTATTTGAGATACCTGCCAATATATTCGTCTTTTCTCTTAAGCTGCGACCGTTTTCTATCTGTGTATTTGCTTCGGCAATTCGTTTTTCCAATTTACTCGCAGTAGCTTGCATTGACCTCTGTTCTTTTGATATGTCCAGAACGCGAAAGTTTTTGAGATTGACCATGTTGTCCGGCAACCAGAACACAAAACCAACAACTATTATGGCAAGCCCTAGCAGCCAACCGAATATAACCCTTATAGAGACACCATAAAACGTAGGCTTGTCTGTGCCTTTCGAATATATGTGTATCTGCACTATTTTACGCTTTTTGAGCATTTTTGGTAATATAGTAAATGCTGAATTACTATATTTCTGATAAATTTGGAGATTTTTTATGAGCCGTAAGGAACGCAGGGCAAAAGCCCGTAGAGAAAAAATTGAAAACTTGCACCGACCGGTTAAGGCAAACAACGGGGTTTTGATAATTGTTGCCATTGCAACTGTAGTTGTGGTTGTAGCTACCTACTTTATCCGTTACAGCAATTATTGATTTTTTTATATTATCCTTATGAAATTTTCTGCTCAAAAATCAATTTTGCATCCAGCGCTTGCTGCTGCCAAGCTGGTTGTGCCAGCAAAACCCGCTATCGCTATAGCGGGCTGTTTTTTGCTTCGCCTAAAAGGGAATAATCTTGAAATCTCCACAAACGACGCAACAAGTCTTGGGCTTTGCCTGAACGTTCAGGTGAACGGAGAGAAGAACGGGGAAATAGCTGTATCCGCTATAGATTTTACCGAAACCGTACTGAACGCGCCGGATGGAGAGCTAATAGTTTCCACAGAGGGTTTAAACTTAACTGTTTCGTGGGGTGAGGAGCGAGACTCAGACCTCACAGGCAGAAATTCCGAAGATTTTGTAAAAACCCCGGTCATAGAACCGGACTGCCACGTTGAGCTTAAGGTACCAGATCTAAGTTATTTACTGGCAAAAGTTGCTTTTGCCACAAGCAAAAACAGTGACAGCCGCCCTTCGCTCACAGGCATTTTATTGGAAGCGGAAGAGTCTAAAATAGTTTCTGTAGGCACCGATAGCCATCGTCTTTCAAGGGTGTATATTCAACCGGAGAACGAAAAAGATTTTTCGTTTACCCGTCAATCGATAATCCCGCCACGCGCAATACAAGCCTTGCAATCGGCAACAACAGCTGTTGGTGATTCCGAAGCAATGGTTTCTATGGATTTCTCTGAAACTTATTTGAAATTTCACACTCCGAACGTAACTGTTACGGCAAAATTGCTAGAGGGGCCGTATCCTTCGTGGAGACCAGTTATCCCTGCTAACCTGCCAATCTCAATCAAATTCAACACAGCGGAAATGCTGGATGTTTTGCATAGGGTAAATGCTTCAACAGATAAAACAACCCACACTGCTAGGCTTTCAATTCAGGATTCTGTGATAAAAATTTCAGCTGTAGGCTCGCGTCGCACAAGGGAAAAAATAGCTTGCGTTTACGAAAACCCCGAAAAAGGCGAACCTTTGCACTTGGGGATAAATGCAAGTTATCTCATGGAAATTCTAAAAATCTGCGACTGCGAAGAAACCCATCTTCTGGTGAACGGCGAACATTCCCTTTGCGAAATTTTGCCTGCCGGCGATAGCAGCAAATTGCTTTTCTTGCTAATGCTTGTTAGGCTCCCTGAATGAGTAAAGCCAAAGCCCCAGAAAAAATAGGTCAATACTCCGTGCAAGATTGCATTGGGCAGGGCTCTATGGGCGAAATTTGGCTTTGCCACGACCCTTCATTGGATAGAATGCTCGTGATAAAACGTATGCAGCTCGCACTGCGCGGCTATGAGGATTTAATACAGAGATTCAATAGAGAGGTTCAGGTTTTGGCTGCAATGAACCATCCCAATATAGTTCAGGTTTATGGCTATTGGATGGAGAGGGGGCAACTGAATTTATCTATGGAATGGATAAATGGCTGGAGCCTCAGGCAAATTTTGGATAAGTCGCCCGTTATGCCTGTTTGGGCGGTGTGTACTGTGTTGTGGGGCTGTTTGAATGCGCTTGTGCACGTCCATACAAGGCGTTTTGTGCACAGGGATTTGAAGCCAGGGAACATAATGGTTGATTTTGCCGGGCAAACAAAACTTTTGGATTTTGGAATTGCACGCATTGAAAATCAAGAAATCACAATTCCCGGAACTGTTATTGGAACAGCGGCTTATATGAGCCCTGAGCAGGTCAGGGGAGAGAACGCAACCGAACTTTCCGATATATTCAGCCTTGGAATAATAGCTTTTGAAATGCTAACCGGCAAGCATCCATTTAGGGAAGACAACGTTGAAAAAACTTCTAGAAATATTTTGAGTAAAAACATATCTTCCGCAGATTTCACGGAAAATATCCCAAGCGAGCTAAGGCACTTGATATGCAAAATGCTCGCAAAAGAACCAGCTAAAAGGGTGAGTTCGGCTTATGGTTGCTTAATGGAGTTGGATTTTATAATGAGCGGTTTGCCGCGCGAACTTTTGCTGCCTTTAAGTTCATGGCTGCGCTCCGTGCGCAAAGAAATGCCTTTGCCAGCGCCACCTGCTTGGAGAAAGAAAACGCCACCGCTCGCATGGATTGCGAGTGCCGCAGGAATAGGGCTTGTGGCTGGGTTTATATTAAAAGCTACTTTGTGAAATAACTACTTATGATTTTTTTAAATAGAAGGAATGGGGTTCAGCAAACTTTCGTCTATGTTAAAAAACGTATTGCGGTAATATTTATCCAATAGGTAAATTGCCGTTTTGGAGCTAGACCAGTCCTTTTTTACCCCTATGGTAGCAAGCCCTTTAGTAAGCAATTGCATACTCTCTGGCAGGTCGAATTTCCATCGCATTTCGTCCCATCTGAAAATCATAATGGGAACTTTGGGACTTTCTTTTAATCCACGGCTCCCTCTGTCGTTTCTAATCTCAAAAGGGCCGAGTTTCAGGTCTTTTGCTCTGCGCAAAATGCCTTTCTCGCCAAGAGCAAATCTGAGCATCCTGTAGTCTGGATATTCCGAGAGCACGTTTTCCCTCAACATCAAGCGGTAAGCTACAATAACCAAAATTTCATGGAAAGGCCTTTGGTCAACAAGAAAAGCGTCTTCATAAAGCGCGGCTCGTTCAATGTTTTCCAACCAAAAACGGGAATCATCTGTGAGCAAGAGCAAAACGCTATCCGGCCTAGAAGTTTTTGCCGAGATATTCAGCAAGCGTTGGTATGCAGCTTCTAGAGCTTGTAACTTATCCTGACTATCACCTTCCGTCTCCGGTTTACTAGACACACAAGACACAGAAAGAGATGCTGCCAAAACTAAAACTATTAAACGCAACATAATGGAAAGGTAGAAAATTCCCTTTCAATCCAAAGATTGCTCCACCCGAATATCATAGAACGCCGGATTATTTTTTTGACCGTTTTTCTGGTTATTTTCGCTTTCTTTCCATCTTCAAAAATAATGCTGCCATCACCTATAACCCGCAGATTATCTGCCGCCATCAAACTTGGCCACAAGCAGAACAAACGCATTCTGTATTCAAAACGCGGCAAATTTTTTATGTAATTTTTTGCATCCAGCAGATGTTTTTTTGCTTTTTTTGTCAATTCACCTATTACCAAATTCTTCTTCTCTGGCGAAAATTTCGGCGAAAAAAATTCTTGCACGGATTCTATACCATGCTTGCGGCAATAGTCCATAGGGATAAAACATACCTTTCTCAACGAATCTTCTTGTATGTCTTTTATTATGTTGACGAGTTGCAGAGCCAGCCCAAAAGAAACGGATAACTCCCTGAGTTTTTTTTGACGCTTTTCGTTGAATCTTTTTCCGTTGATGCAAAAGAGTTCGGTAAGCATATTGCCCACAAGCCCGGCTACAAAATAACAGTATCTGTCCAAATCGGCTTCACATTCAATGGTGAACCAATTGTCCGTTCTCTTTTCTTGCCGTTCAACAAATTCCATCATTCCCCTACACATTTCATCAACGCCATTCTTAACGGCTTTTACAACAGGCTCTGAATATTCAGAAAGCAGAGGAAGAACAATAGTCGCGTTGTAACACAAGGCACGGTCGGCTTTTTCGCTATCCTTCCAGTTTTGCGGAAGAGAGTTCACAAATTCGTTTATGTATTTCCCACCCAAATTAAGAGCTTGTGAAAATTTTTTGAGCAAATGGATTTTTTCCTCAACCGGTAAGGATGGGTCGTCTTCTATGGTATCTGCCATTCGCATATAGAGATATGCTAGGAGAATAGGCTTTCTCAATTTTTTTCCTAGAACTCTGATGTTGAGGGCGAAAGTGCGCGACACTTTGTCTAATGTATCTTCTGCATATTTCCAATCACTAACCATTGCTAGCCATTATAGTTTCGCTTCACCTCTCAAAAATGGCAAAAGTTTCCCCTCTTTATCTGCCAATCTAAGGTCGTTGTGATGCTGCCACCGAGTCTTTGCCAAAAGCTCGCTATCAGAAATTTCATCTCCCTTAGACACTGCCCTATTTGCCAATTGGGTGTAATGTTGAAAATACATATCTCGTTGCAAACGGATCATCTCTTTAGTTCCCAAATAACGGATTTTGGTTTCTATGAATAAGGATAGCACCAAGCCAATTAGCAATAACGAGGGATGCTTATGCGGAAACACGGAATATAAAACACAAGCACCGAGCAACGTACCAACCCAAAAAACCGTAAGGCTCACCGAGCGTATAATCTTTTTATTGCGAGAGGTCCAATACATTGGCAGGTAGGGCCAAACCCTATTATCTCTGATGTTTCTCTCCAACTCTGCCGGATAGTCCAAAAAACGGCACCAAAAAAAGTAAACTACCCAAAAGACTAGAGGTAGCCACCACACTGACCCAACTATGCTAGCTTTGTCTAAAAGAAAATCAAAATCCACGGAAGGTAATATAGAAAAAATTTTTAATGTCCGCAGGACAGCCCGTAGGGCGAACTCTGAACCCCGATGGTTAAAATCGGTTCCAAATGAAATTCAATCCCTGATTTATATAGTGTGGCATATAGGTATCGGAACTTATTAGAGGGATTTTATTGGTTATAGCATGTGCCATAATTATATGGTCAAAAGGGTCTTTGTGACCTGAGATAGGTTCTATTTTGCCTAACGTAAGGATATGTTCTTTTTTAATATAATCAACGTTAAAACCTTGCTCATCTATCGCTGTAAAAATATCTTTAGTTGTTTTCCATTTAGCTACTTCAATTTTTTTTGCCCGCAATAGCAAAATAATCTCCTTTATACTTTCAGAACTGATGTAGATTTTATTTTCGTAGTCATAAATAATGTATTGAACATCTTTGCTCAATTTATCTTGCTCTTGTATTACAAAGAGAAATATATTTGTATCAATGAGGTATCTCATATCAAGTGTACCACCACGGTGTGTCGTATTGCCTTAACACGGCTTTCATATCGTGAATTATCAAGCCAATACCGTTGGGGTGTTTTTGCCGCCATAAGGCAGCTTTTGACAATTTCTTTGGTTTAGCCTCTGCTTTTGACTCGGGTTTTTCTTTTTTTGCAACTCTTGGCATAAGATCTCCTAATGCGTTAGGAGTAAATATAACAAAAATTTTGGGAAAAAGGGTAGAAAAA
>JAITFO010000018.1 GCA_031281265.1 Candidatus Fibrimonadaceae bacterium | reverse complement strand
GCAAAGGCACACCGAGCAAACAGACAAACCCTCAAAGATGTTTAATCGCATCGCTTTTGATGTAGTTCCAGACTTTTAATAATCGTTTCCGGTGTTTCACTTTTGGAGCTGGCAAAGCCACACCGAGCAAACAGACAAACCCTCAAAGATGTTTAGTCGCTTTTTATGTAGTGGCAAACTTTTAATAATCGTTTCCGGTGTTTCGCTTTTTGGACTGGCAAAGCACACCGAGCCAAAAGCGGCAAAGGCTCAAACACTCCAAGCGGTTCTAACTGGCAAAGCACACCGAGCAAACAGACAAACCCTCAAAGATGTTTAATCACTTTTGATGTAGTGGCAAACTTTTAATAATCGTTTCCGGTGTACTGCTATTTGCCCTGACACAAACACCAAGCCAAAAGCGGCAAAGCCTCAAACACTCCAAGCGGCTCTAACTGGCAAAGGCACACCGAGCAAACAGACAAACCCTCAAACATTCCAAGCGGCTCTAACTGGCAAAGCCACCGAGCAAACAGACAAACCCTCAAAGATGTTTAATCGCAGTGGCTCTAACTGGCACGCACCAAGCAAACAGACAAACCCTCAAAGATGTTTAGTCGCTTTTTATGTAGTGGCAAACTTTTAATAATCGTTTCCGGTGTTTCGCTTTTTGCCCTGGCAAAGCACACCGAGCCAAAAGCGGCAATTGCTCAAACAGTCCAAGCAGCGCTAACTTGCAAAGGCACACCGAGCCAAAAGCGGCAAAGCCTTAAACACTCCAAGCGGTTCTAACTGGGAAAGCACACACCGAGCAAACAGGCAAAGCCTCAAAGATGTTTAATCGCTTTTGATGTAGTGGCAAACTTTTAATAATCGTTTCCGGTGTTTCACTTTTTGGACTGGCAAAGCTACCGAGCAAAAGCGGCAAAGGCTCAAACACTCCAAGCGGTTCTAACTGGCAAAGGCACACCGAGCAAACAGACAAACCCTCAAAGATGTTTAATCGCTTTTGATGTAGTTCCAGACTTTTAATAATCGTTTCCGGTGTTTCGCTTTTTGGACTGGCAAAAGCACACCGAGCAAAAGCGGCAAACCCTCAAACACTCCAAGCGGTTCTAACTGGCAAAGCACATCAAGCTAAAAGCGGTAAACCATCAAAGATGTTTAGTCGCAGCGGCTCTAACTGGCACCCACCAAGCAAACAGACAAACCCTCAAAGTCGATTAAACTTTTTTGATGTAGTTCCAGATTTTTAATAATCGTTTCCGGTGTTTCACTTTTGGAGCTGGTAAAAACACACCGAGCCAAAAGCGGCAAAGGCTCAAACATTCCAAGCGGTTCTAACTGGCAAAGCACACCGAGCCAAAAGCGGTAAATCTAGAGCAAACCTAGAGCAAACCTAAAGCAAACCTAAAGCAAACCTAGAACAAACCTAAAGCAAACCTAGAACAAACCTAAAGCAAACACCGAGCCAAAAGCGGCAAACCCTCAAAGATGTTTAAGCTCTTTTGATGTAGTTCCAGACTTTTAATTTACAACTTGAAAATTTTTTAGGTCGTTAAATAGGTGGTCTATACTCCTGGTAATTCTATTTTTTGTGAGTGACGATTAAAAAATTTATGGTATTTAACTCGCTTACCGCCTTTTGTTGCGGGGTGCATTGCTTTGTTAAATTTACCTATTTTTTTTAATTTATAAAATTGTGTAACTCCCAGACCTATCAACTCTCGAAAATCTTTTTCATTTATGTAGTATTCTTCCCCTAATAAAACCTTGTTTGTCATATACCCAAACATATATGATGCCATTTCTTCTAACATTTCTTTGTCTTTAGGCGTTAGCATATTTTACCTATTTGTCTATTTTTTGTTTGTGTTTTTTTTAATCTTTAAGTTTTTTGAAAATACTTTTGTGACAATATTTATTATTTTCATTTTAATTTCTTCTTGTCCTGGCATATTGCCATAATTTGTAATTATTTGTTCTTTCATATATAGTATAAATTCTTTTTCAATCTGTTTAAATTTTTCTTTTAAAATAGGGCTATTTTCTATTTCTTTTCTGACCTCTTTGGTTTCGTTTTTTATCACATCTTTTTTTACTTTTTTTATTATTTTTTCTATGTTTTTTGTACATAGAAAAAATATATAATGGTCTTTCCATAATTTTTCTAGTTCTTTTTTTAAATCTGGATTACTTTCTATTTCTTTGTAATTTTGAAAAATTCTTTTAACATCATTTCTATAATCTCTAATAGTTTCAGCTTTTATTAGTTTTTGCATTTCTAAATTGCCTCTCTTTTTCCAGTATTCTATAAGATTTTTTTTCCATTCTAAAAAATAATGTTTTTCTTTTAGCATTTCCTTTTTGCTTTCTGCTTTATAGTAAATAATTCCCCTATCTTTTATCGCTTTGCCTTTTTCCGTTGTATTTGTTTTAATAGGTTTTATTTGTTTGTCTTTTTCTATATATGGTCTAACTAGTCTAAGAAATACAGGGGGTTCTATTTGTTGTGTGCGAAAATTAAACCATTTATGGTATTTAACTTTCGTTTCATCTGTTTTAATAGGTTTCATTTATTCCCCCTTTCTGTTTTTAATATACTTCTTGCAAAGAAAATCCTATTATATGGAATATAGCAAAAATTATAACTCCACTTCTTTTTCTAGGTCGCTAGGCAATAAATGCCCGTAAATGTTTAATGTCAAGGTTACATTTTCATGCCTCATCAGCATTTGCACGGCTTTTATATTTGTGCCTTTGCGTAGTAGGTTGCTAGCAAAGCTGTGCCTAAATCTGTGATAGTGTGCTGTAGCGGCGTTTGTTACGCTGGCTTTTGTTGCTGTTTTTATTAAATAATAATCTTGGTTGTTCCCTTTGGCGGATAGGGTTGGAAATAGCTCCCCTGGTTCGTTCCCTCTCAATGTTAGGTATTTATCCAGATAGTTTTTTAGCCTGCTGGATATAGGCAATACTGCTATTTTGCCGCCTTTGCCTATTAGGGATATTTTGCCGCCTTCTATATTTTTTGTTTTTAGGTGTCTGGCTTCTTCTTTGCGTAAACCTGCGTATGCCATAAGCGCAAACCAACACTTGTATTCTTCATCGCTTGCCGCTTCTATTATTTTTTCACATTCTTCTAAAGTCCAAAATTCGCGGGGTTCTGCTTTTGGCTTTGCGGTGACTACTCCGGTAAATGGGTTTCGTAAAGTTATATCGTAGCTTTGTGCAACCCATTTAAAGAAGCTGCGTAAAGTGACTACGGCTCTTCTTGCTGTGCCACCTGCTTTTTTAGCTAGCTCTTCCCTTGCATATTCAAGGCATAGGCTGGCGGTTATTTTGTCTATATCGGCTTGCCCTTTTTCCTTGCACCATGTTTCAAATTGTTTTAGTATTATGGTATATACTACTATTGTGCTTGTTTCCCTTCTGCGTACTTTTTCTAAGTCGGTTAGGTAGGAATTTATAGCCTTGTCTAGTGGTATGTTTAAATTTTGTTCCTCTTTTGGGGAGAAGCGGGCGGCCTGGCTTTTGTTAAACCATTCCATAGCAACGGTATAATTTTTTGTTTTTAGGCTTACCCATCTAGTCACCCCGTTTTTTACTATGCCACCATAATAGGTTTTTATGCCCTTGCTTTTGTTGCGCTGCTGTGGCAGTAAATAATGCTCTTTGTTAGAATTTACCATTTTTATGCTCCTGTTTTTCTCATTCTGCTATAAATATACATTATTTTTGATAAATTGACTACACATAAAATACACATTTACACCCTAAAAAAGCATTAAATAGATTTATTCAATCTTTCCTATAATTTACAGATTAAACACTTTAAAGCCCTATTTTATCGGGGTTCGTAGGCATTACATCAGTTTTGTTTATAAGTGTCGGCGGTCTTGTCTTGAAAACAGAAAACTCTAAAGAACCAGGTGCATAAAGGGACACCCAAAATCAAGCCCCAAACCCCAAACAATTTCCCAAATATGGTCAAAATCCCAAGGACTACAACCGGATTCATGCGCATATGGGAGCCATATACGCGGGGATTGAGGATATATGCTTCAATGGCGTGTATCAACGTTATCATGCCTACCGCCAAAAACATCTGAAAAACCCCGTGGTCTTTCAAAGATACCATGCAAATTGGCAAGGAGGATATAAACACCCCTACTATAGGCACAAAGCTGCACAGAAACACGGTTGTTATCAAAAATCCCGCGTATTTTCCAATGCCGAGTATCCAAAGCCCAATGCCGGTTAAAATGCTGTTTATAACGGCTATAAAAAATTGCGCTTCAAAAGCCTTTCCCAGCAACCCGGAAAACTGCATTATTCCCGGCTTCACCTCGTGGAAAACAAATGCCATGCGCGATTTTTCAAGTTTAGCAAAAGCATTGACAAGACGATGGTAATCCAAAATTATCAAAAAAGAGAACAGCAAAGCCAACAGAAACGAAGTGGCTATCCCTATCAATTTTCCCGAATACAACAGCACCATTGTCAGGTTTCTCTTAATGTTCCCTATGCCATCCGTAGAGGGCAAATCAAAGAAATAATGCAACATCTGCAATGTGGGGGACTTCTCGGTATAACCTTCCTGCAAAGCGAAAAGCTTTGTATCTATGAGAATTTGATTAAAAGTGGGGAAAGATTCGGCAAGCGAATTTAGCTGCTTATCCACAGCAATTATGTAGCTGTCAAAATTGTGCAAAAACAGCCTTGTCTGTACTTTGACTTCCGTTGCTAAAAAATATATTGTCCCGCTCATCAAGAGCAAAAGCACTACGCCTATCAGCCACGTTCTTGCGGTGCGATTTTTTATTTTGCCACTAAGCCTTTCCCCAATTCTGTATTGCACAAAAGCGAATATGAATGTCAAAAATATGAGCAAGAAAAAAGAGCGCAGCCAATAGATTAGCAAGAAAAACACAATCCACACCGCAATCTTTGCAAACTGCGGATATTTTTCCACTATCCAAGGCGGGGGTAGATGAGCCGTCATCGGCTATAATGTAGAAATTCTAACTGCACCCTGGTCTGCGCTGGTGGCAAGCGAAGCGTAAATTTTAAGGGCTCCACTGATTTGCCTTTCTCTTGCAATGGGTTTCCAAGCCTTTTCGCCTTTTGCTTCCATCTCTTTGCGGCGGGTTTCCAATTCCTCGTTTGTTATGTTTATGCTTATAGCCCTGTTCGGGATGTCTATCTCTATTACATCGCCGTTTTTAACCAGAGCTATATTGCCTTTGTTAGCCGCTTCTGGGCTAACATGACCTATAGAAAGCCCGCTGGTTCCACCGCTGAATCTGCCGTCTGTGATCAAAGCGCAGTCTTTGCCCAGCCCCATGCTCTTCAAATAACTCGTAGGGTAAAGCATCTCCTGCATACCCGGGCCACCTTTTGGGCCTTCGTAGCGAATTATCACCACATCGCCCTTTTTAACCTTGCGTTTCAAAATCCCCTCTGAGGCTTCTTCCTGACTCTCAAACACAATGGCAGGGCCTGTGAACTTCCAGATTGAGCTATCCACCCCCGCAGTTTTCACAACGCAACCGTTTGGGGCAAAATTGCCGTAGAGAACCGCCAAGCCGCCATCTTTGCTGTAAGCGTTTGCGGAATTCCTTATCGCACCCTTTTCCCTGTCTAAATCGTGGTTCGCATACTTTTCGCTCTGGCTGTAAGCCTCCAAATTGAACTTGCGCCCAGGTGCGGCTAAAAAGCGTTCCAAAGCCTCTTGGCTAGCTGATTTCCTAGCTATGTCCCATTTGTCCAAATATTCGCCGAGTTTTGCGGAGTGCACTAAATTGACGTTTGAATCCAGTAAACCAGCTTTGTCTAACTCTCCCAAAATAGCAGGTATGCCGCCCGCTCTGTGTACATCTTCTATATGAATATGGCTAACGCTCGGCGCAACCTTGCAAAGGCAAGGCGTTGTGCGGGAAAGTTCGTTTATGTCTTTCATGGTGAAATTCACACCCGCCTCGTGAGCCACCGCCAATATGTGCAGAACGGTATTTGTTGAGCCACCCATAGCTATATCCAGCCGCATCGCATTTTCAAAGGCAGCTTTGGTGGCTATGCTTTTTGGCAATATGGAGGAATCGTTTTTACTGTAGAATTTATCGCAGAGTTCAACGACGAGTTTTGCCGCTTGTTCAAATAATTTTTTGCGCTCGGAGTGAGTTGCCACCACAGTTCCGTTACCCGGCAACGAAAGCCCAAGAGCCTCGGTTAGGCAATTCATTGAGTTTGCCGTGAACATACCGGAGCAACTGCCACACGTTGGGCAAGCCGAGTCTTCAATTTTTTTCAAATCATCATCGGAAACATCGGGGTTTGCGGCCGCCACCATCGCATCTATCAAGTCCAAATGAACCTCTTTGCCACCGGAAAGCGTTGCCCTTCCCGCCTCCATTGGCCCGCCGCTCACAAACACCGCTGGGATGTTGAGCCTCATAGCTGCCATCAGCATACCGGGCGGTATCTTATCGCAGTTGCTTATGCACACAAGGGCATCCGCGCAATGGGCGTTTGCCATGTATTCAACGGAGTCCGCTATTAAGTCGCGACTGGGCAAGCTGTAGAGCATACCGCTATGCCCCATCGCTATGCCATCGTCTATGGCTATGGTGCTGAACTCTTTTGGTACACCGCCCGCTTTGCGAATTTCCTCCGCTATCAACCTGCCAACTTGCTGTAAATGCACATGCCCCGGCACAAATTCCGTGAAGCTGTTTGCAATGGCAATGACGGGTTTGCCAAATTCATTTTCTTTTGTTCCAGTGGCGCGCCAAAGCGCACGCGCCCCCGCCATGTTTCTGCCTTCTATTGTGGTAAGCGAACGAAGTTTCATCATGGAGGGAATATAATAATTTACATAACAGGCACGCGCAATATTTTCACGCTGCTGCCGAATGAGACCTTTGCAACATACATTCCTTTTGGCAAACCCTCAAACGGTACATTGTAAACACCGTTTTCAAAATTCAGCGATTTTTGAAGTTTGCCGTTTAGGTTGTAAATATCAACACGGGCGGTTTGTTGAACATGCAAGCTCACGCCGTTTTTAATTGCCAAGATTTTGTTATCCTTAGCAATTTGCGGAAGCCTTATAGGAGTCTCACTGCCAACAGTTACCGTGCCGCAGTTTGCCTGTAACCCTTGTGCCGCACCGCAGGTAGCTGTTACACTTATGTTATACTCGGTGGTGGTAGTGGCTTCGCTAACTGTCCAAGTACTGTTCTGTTGTGGGCGGCCTGTCCAGTTTATATTAGATGGCTGGCTGCCATTGCTACAGGTTAAAGTGGGTTCAGTTATGGTAGCACCTTTCTCAACATTGGCTTGAAGGTTGGAGCAAGTCAAACCGCTATTTGCGCCACTGCTAGAACTGTTATTTGTGCCACCGCTGCTACTGCTACCACCGCTGACATTGCAAGAGGGTGTAGATTCAGCAATGTCTTTGCTGGTATCAATATTCATATTCCTCAGTTCTTGGTCAACATAACCAATGCGGTTAGTCAACCAAGTTTTTAGATTTGAGACCTCGGTATCAAATTGTTGCTGGGTTAAGGCACCGCTGCCCATCATAGAATTGTTAGCCCATGTATTGGTTCCTTTGCCTGTAATGCTACCCGACACTTGGCTTTTTATGTTGTCTATAAGAGTGCTCAAATTTTGGAAATCGCTTTTATGTCTATCCCAAAGTTTTTTGTATTTGGCTTTGAATACAGGGTCTTCCCAAAGCTTTTTGTAAAAAACGTGGCTGTAATTCTGGCTGGTGGGTGCTATAGGGTCTTGGTAAGTTTGGTAGTGCGAGGGAAAACCGGCTGCACCGCCGCCGCCACCCCATCCACCAAAACCACCCCCATCATTCCGTACGCCCGCAGCCAAATCAAAATCCCAAAGCGGGCCAGCCTGAATTTTTGAGCAATCGTCTATTCTATATAAGAAATTTGAACCGGGCAACCCCCCTGTTTGCGTTTTGCTGTTGAAGTCAAAATTATCCAAAACCAATTGAATCAACACATATTTTGCCCAACTGTCAAGGTCAATCAAGTCGCGATAGCCGTTATTGGGAAAACTACTCTCTCTCATTTTACTCAAAAGGTTATTAAGGTCGTTTTTCACAAAACGAAGCTGCGTGGAATCTTTTGGGTTAGGCGTATCATCCAGCTCTGGTGCTTTTATGAATGATGTTATGTTGTAACCATTTGGATTTTTTTGATTGTCTTTTTGATCCACGATAAAGGCACGCAAACATTCGTCCGAGGCTGGAGCGTGGTAATCGAATTCCACGAGCCACCCGTTATGCTTGTCCCTTAAATCAACACTCCTCTTATTGGACTGAATTTGCTCCGTGAGTTGGTAAATACCCTTATATTGGTTGTTTATGTACAAATCCACGAGCTGGGATGAGTTGGTAAAGTCAAGCCCCATGCGTTTGCCCATCTCAAAAGCCATGGCATTCAGCGCGAATGTGCCATCATAGAAATTGGCAAGCAAAGCCCAGCTTTTTGCAGGTTCTTTGTTTCTGTCTATCAGAGAGACTTTTTTGTCGAATTTTATTCTGTATGGCTTTTTCGCTGCATCTGCGGTGGAATTTCCGCGCAGTCTTATGTATATGCTGTCATCTTGGGCTGGGGCTTTGGTTAAATCGGCTGAAGAACCAGTGAGTTTAAATTCCGTCACGGTGATATAGTCAAAAATATGCGTACCAGTAGCTGCAGTCCAAGCTCCTTGGCAAGAACCGCCGTTTTTGGATTGCGGTTCCGCGTTATTCTTTGTAGTAATTCTCATTTCAGGAAGAGCCGCAAACGAAAGAACGCAGAGGCAGACTGTTGCTGTTAGAGTTGATTTGATTGACATAGATACCTCCGGCGGGAAATTCTCTTACGTAATATATAATATATATTATATTACAAAAATGTTACATTTTTGGACAAAAAAAGGTAAAAAATACGAATTTTTGTGACATTTGCCTCTTAAAAGACCACCACAACCTCGCTGTCGATGCGCCTGCGCCAAAGCTCCTTTTTGTCATTCCTTATTTTGGAGACTATTCCATAATTATTTCGCCACTGAAATGCCGATTTTTTTGCAAAACCGAGCGTTAAGCCAGCCCTTAGCTGGAAATCAGTGCTGTCTTTCTTAAAATCGCTGCTGTAATAAGCCGCTTCCGCAACGGGAATAACCTGCTGCAAAGTGGTTAAACCAGTATTTAAAAAAAAGTTTTCCTTCACCCTCGCTCCAAAAATAGTAGCATCTCTATGATCAAAACGTTTTATGTAAGGATTAGTGCCATAAGTTAGCTCTGCCTCGCTTGCAAACAAGCTATTTACGCGCCTAAAGGAAAGCGAGGATACGTAAGTAGTTATGGATTTTTCGTCAGGTGGAAAATAGTGCCTTATTACGGCAGCTAATACTAAATTGTTTTTTTTGTCATCGTATTCAACGCTGTAATTTTGCAGATAGCGGATGGAGTCCGCAGTCCAAGAAAAACCGCCTCTTAGCTCCCATTTCTTACCCAATTCGTGGCGATATTGCAACGTTAAATCATGATCCAAAAAACCGAAGTTTTCCAAGGATTCATTTATTATTGAGCGTTTACGGAAATAACGCTCGTCAAGGCCAGTTCTCTCTTCTAAGCCAAAAGTTTTTTTCATATAGCCAAAGCGAATAGTGCTGAAATTTAAAGGGTTATATTGAGCGTAGAGTTTGTCTATTGTGGGCAAGCTATCTTTATTGTTGTATTCAAAACCAATTTCTGCCCTAACCTTTTTTACAGGACGCAGAGAAATGTCAACTTCCGCTCTGCCTAATCTCTTATATTCAACCCTTCTACCCGCTTTATATTCTACATACTTATAGTTGTTGTCAAAACCCACTTCCAAAATACCGCCCACTTTGACTACAGTTTCTTCTTTCGCTTCATCTTTTTCCGCTTTTTTCTTAGCCATTTTTACAGTATCTTTTGCAGCTGCTTTTTTTGCTTCTTTTTTAACAACGACCGCAGTAGTGTCTTTCGCAGAGGCATCTTTTTTGGCAAACGTCTGAGCCCCTATTCCCCCAATTAACAGGATAAACAGGACTCTTAAACTACTAGCCATTAACCACTTCCCATTAGCCATATTAAACTCTTTTATATACAAGTTTAATTTCTGCGCTGTCTGTTAAATAGTTCATCTTTATGATGACAACTTTTATAGCATCGTAGCCAAAACGGTTTTTGATGTCTTCGAAAAGTTCTTTTTTCCTATCTTTTGCCAAAAGTTTGGAGTTATCGTATAATAAAATTATTTGATCGGTACTACCTATGAATGCTTTCTCGGCAACGAAAATGCTTAGGCACAGCAGCACATCCGCCAAAAGGACAGCTACTATGGAAAGCTCGTCCGTTGCGAGAGAATTCATAACACCAAGAATTATGGAAGCAAAGAGGAAAGTCATTTCGCGAAGTTGAATTTGCTCCGTTCTGTAGCGCAATATGGAGAGAATTGCAAAAAGCCCAAACGCAAAACCCGTTTTCACTTTAACCGAAGCCAAAAGCGAAGTCACCAAAAATATCAAAATGTTGGAGATAAAGAAGGTGAAGGAGTACTCCTTTATGCGATGTTCTTTTGAATAGATGCAGCTGATTAAAATATAGGCAAAAATGATATTGATGACAAAGCGAATTGCGAGCGATTCCACAAAAGGCCAATCATTTGGGCCAAAAGATAAAATGTTCATACAAGGCTCCTATGTTCGTAAGGCAAATGTCTAACCCTTGGCAAAAAGCGGTTCTTTTTCGCTTCTTCGTGAGTGAGGGTAATTCCAATTGCATATTTGGAAAAACTGCTGGGGGTTTTCGCCATCTGGCGGAAAAGTTCCTGCGAAGCCGTTCTTTCGGGGCTTCTCTCCCTTTTTAGCTCAATTATCACAGTATTGCTCAGAGAAAATTCCTCATTGTTGTAACCGTATCCCAAGCCGAAGTCCAAGGTCATTCTTTCGGGGAAATACTTGTTCAAAAGCGTTACGCGGTTAAAAGAGACAAAGAGAGATGGGGACAGATTTTCAAAATTGTAGTTGTTGGAGTGCAGCAAGTTCGCAAAATCTCCGTCAAATTCGGAGATGTCTGGCATTCCGTCTCTGCGCTGGCGGAATTTAATTGTTTTGCCGGTATTCAATTTTTGCTTTATTTCGTTGTAAATTTTCCCGTTGCTCAAATACTGCCGTGTGCGGAATTTAAATCTGTTTGCCCTTTTGTTGTGGTGCAGGTTAAAGCAGTGTAAATCGGGAGTGTCAAAATAAAACGTTTTATAACTCTGAATAATCTTATCGTTTATTTGAAGCAGGGAATAATTGTCCTGAACGCCTTTCAGAAAATCAAAAGCATTGTCAATTTTCAAAACATATTTTGTATCATATCTGTTCAGGAAAGACATAGCCTTTGACTCTTCAAGAGAAGAACGTGAAAAAGGACGCAGGCAATTTTCAAACAAGCTGCTTTGATAAGTTTCAAGCATTTCAAAAACCTCCTTCAGTTGCAACACACTCTACTCTGGCAACCCTCTACCCAAGGCTACCGAAACGCAGATGTAACAAGCCTGTAACACAATTGTAATATATATAAAATATCACCTTATAGTCAAAATTAGCCCTAAAAACCCTCTTAACGGGAAAATAGGGGGTATAATGGGGGTATTTTACTATATTTAACCCGATGAATTACATAGTTGCCACTTATTTAGTGAGACTTGTTGGGATTTTGCTATTAATTCCTGCGATTTTCCCCCCTCCGTTCATAGGTTTGTTCCCTGGCCTAGAAGACCGCCGCACCAGCTGGGTACTTTTTGCCGTTGGGATAACAATCTATGCTGGGGCCGCCGTAGTTTACCGCATACTTTACAAAAGGGAACAGGAGCGCCGCCGTAAGGAAGATATTTGATGATTTTATTGAATTTAGTGGGTGGAATAGGCATTTTCCTTTTGGGGATGAAGTTCCTATCCGATGGCTTGCAAACCGTTGCGGGCAGCAGGCTTAAGGCACTCATAGGGGTTGCCACCAACAACCGCATATTAGGTGTTGGCGTTGGGCTTTTGGTAACAGGCATAATTCAGTCCAGTTCCATCACCACGGTTTTAGTTGTGAGCTTTGTGGACAGCGGTTTAATGACCCTTGCGCAAGCGGTTGGCGTAATAATGGGCGCAAATATAGGAACCACCGTCACCGGCTGGATTTTGACCATTAAAATAGACCATTACGGGCTTCCCATAGCAGGTATTGCAGCAACTATCTATGTCTTTTCAAAAAGAGACATGATTAGATATATGGCTCTTGGAGCTTTGGGGCTAGGTTGCGTGTTCATGGGTTTAATGTTTATGAAAAACGCTGTGGAACCCATCAAAGATTATCCAGAATTTGTAGCCATGTTCCATTCGTTCCAAGCGGATAGCTATTTAGGCGTTTTAAAATGTGCTTTGGTGGGCTGTATTTTAACTCTAGCGGTTCAATCCAGCAGCGTGACCCTTGGCATAACAATGGTGTTGGCCGTACAAGGTTTAATAGGCTTTCACACCGCCGCTGCCCTGGTTTTGGGTGAAAACGTAGGGACAACAATAACTGCTCTCTTGGCCTCGCTGGGGGCAAACAACAACGCCCGCCGTGCTGCGCTGTTTCACTCCCTGTTCAACCTTATGGGCGTATTCTATATAACGCTTTTATTCCACCCTTTTATATATTTTGTGGAATGGGAATTGCGTACTTTCTTTGGCTTATCCGATTTGGCAAACGTCAAAAATATCAGTTTTGGCATAGCGGCAGTCCATTCAACTTTTAACATTTTCAACACCCTGCTATTCTTAGCACCTTGTAGGTTTATTGCGCATTTCTTGGAAAACCAAACCGTCACAAAAATACTGACAAACGCAAAAATCCTCCGCAAAGAAGCCCAGCAATCTCAGGAGATGGAAGCCATTTTAACCATGATACGCAACCGCAACATGGACTCCTCTTATATTCAATTCATAGATATGGAAGCCCGCATACAAAAGGCTTTAATCTATATGGGAGAGCAGTTGAGAACCGAGATGCGCTGTTTGGGCCATTGCATTGAAAATTCCGAAAAGAAATCCCCGGAAATAGACATGATATTTGAAATAGAAAACAGGTGCGATAGAATAAAGACAAGGTTGCAAGACGTTTTAACCGGTTTTGCAGGCAGTGAAGAAACATCAAAAACAACCATTCAGCAGAGAATTTTTGCCTATGAGAGAATTTTTGACAGCTTGGAAAGCACTTCTGACTATATAGCGCAGATTGCAAAATTGCGCCTGAGAATTTTGGACAATAAACTGGACCTTTTGGATTATCAAAAACAGGATTTACTCCGATTAAACAATCAGATTTACGATGCTTTTGAAAAGTTATTCCGTGCTTCTGGAACTATGCAGCAAGCGACTCCGCAGATGAACCGCATTTACGATGCTTTTGAAAAGTTATTCCGCACTTCGGGAAATATGCAGAAAGTCACTCCGCAGATGATAAAAGAGCACGAAAAGAATTTTACTGCCATAAAAGATACCATCCGTGCAATAAGAGTCACTTTCTGGAACGCGTCCAGCGGAAACGTGCCTATATTAGATGATGCTTATTCAAATATGCTGAGTTCTTATCGCAAAATTCGCGACCATTTGCGTAGTGCTGGCAACGCCGTTTTTGGGATAGATAGAGATTAGTGGCAAACAAGGAAACTACTACTATTGTCGCTTTGGCTACCCCGCCGGGTACAAGTGCAATTGCAGCTCTGCGAGTGAGCGGTTCGGCTGTAAAAAACGTGTGCAAAACCATATTGCCAAATTTTAAGATGCAACCAAGAGTTGCGAGCCTCACAGAGGCGAGCTTTAACGATAAAATCATAGACGAATTAATAGCCGTATTTTTTTCTGCGCCAAATTCCTATACCGGCGAAGATGTTTTGGAATTGTTCCCGCACGGGAATCCATTTATAGTTCGTAAGTTGATAGAAGCCATTTGCAAAGTTCCGGGTGTGCGGCTGGCAGAGCGCGGTGAATTTACGCAACGAGCCTTTTTGAACGGTAAATTGGATTTGACTCAGGCAGAGGCTGTGGGTGCTCTATTAGCCGCAAATAACTCAAAAAGCCTGAGCGATGCGCAGCGTCTTTTAAGCGGTGAAATTTCCAGCGAAATCAACGCGCTCGCAGAAAGCGTAAAAGGGGCTTCGGCTTTACTCGAATTGGAGGTGGATTTTGCGGAAGACACCGAAGGGAAAACCACAAGCGAAGTTTTGCTAGAGCATAAAATTTTGCAGCATTTGCAGAACTTGAAAAAGAGGTTTAGAGCCTCCCAGAGCGAACTGCCAAAAGCCGCCTTGTTCGGAGCACCAAACGCGGGCAAGTCCAGCTTAATCAACGCCCTCGTTAAGCAAAACAGATTGCTCGTAAGCGAAACGCCTGGCACAACGCGCGACTTTGTGGAAGTTCCATTGCATTTGCCAAGCGGAGATATTTTGCTCATAGATACAGCCGGATTTGCAAACAAGGCTCAGAATAAAATAGATGAGATGGCTATGCAAAAAAGCCAAGAGATCCTGGAAAAAGCAAATTTGAAAATACTCGTAACAGACGCCTCCGCTCCCCTGCCGGATGATTTTGAAAAGTTAGCAGGCATGGCAAACTTGGCGGTTTGGACTCACACAGACATATCTTGCAAATTCTTTGACG
The DNA here is from genome assembly GCA_031281265.1 of Candidatus Fibrimonadaceae bacterium. Lineage (GTDB taxonomy): Bacteria > Fibrobacterota > Fibrobacteria > Fibrobacterales > Fibrobacteraceae > Fibrimonas. The sequence goes on along the minus strand of JAITFO010000018.1, from coordinate 14,923 downwards.
AAAAAAAATCTGATTTAGGCAATTTTAAAGTAGCTTCGCCAAAAGGCGAAGGCATTGAAGAGTTTATAAACGTGCTTGATAACATTTTTTTCCCAAAAGATGAAGCAGAAGAGCTTTGGATAACAAGCGAAAGGCAAATTGCCTGCATTGAAAAAGCGGAGGTATGTGCGCTTAGGGCATTGGAACTTTTAAAGCAACCGGAGCCTGCAATTGAACTAGCCGCCTTTGAAATGCGGGAAGCCAGAAACGCCCTATGTTCCATAACGGGGGAAATCTCGGACGAGAGTATTTTGAACTCCATTTTCAGCAGTTATTGCATAGGGAAATGACTTTGAACGCTTAAGAAGGTGCGAGTTTTTTCAGAATGCACTATGCTTTGCCCAATTACAACATCAAAGGTTTGGCTCTTTATGCGAATTTTAGGCTCGGCAAAAAATTTCTTAGTCCCATAGCCACCTGTCAAAAATACGCCACTACCCTGCCACTGTAAAGCTAACCCCGCAGAGAGAATCCCGTAACGGTGCGAGGAATTGGCGGGTGTTTGCCATTCTTCCAAATAGCTGCCCATTCCCATAGCAAATTTATAGCGGTTATCCAAAGCGGGGTCGTAATACTTATAATTAAACCCTTTCAGTTTTTCTGGGAATGCTAATTTGCCCTTTGATTTGTGAAAATTCGCGCCAAATTCAGCCCCGCCGCTGATGGAGACATACTCTAAAATTGGCTGAGTTATGCTGGCCTTGCCCTGGTTGGAAAAATAAGGCGCTGAGTTCTGGTTGTTGTCAATAACCGAAACAGCTTTGAAACCGCTCAAAAACTCCACCATAAAACCTTCGCTTGCAAACCATCTGTTATACCCCTCGCTTTTCCAAAACCATTTTACATAAGGAAACATCGAATTTACAACAACAGGCTTGTAAAGAAAATCCACTATTATTGCATTCTCTTCGTCATCGTAGCCACCAAAAATAGGATATGTTGCTGCACCGCTTACTATCTCCTTGTGCTCATATTCTGCGACAATTTGAAAAGCGGCTCTATCGCCTGTTGACTTTTCAAACCCTAAAGCTGCGCCGCGGCCATTCTCGCTCAACAATCTAGTTTTCTCATCTAGATCTCTCTGAAAAAAAGGAAGCGGCTCGTGTTCCAAAATTTTAGATTTTAAAAACATATCGCCATCGCCTAAAAAAAGCCGTTCCAAGCGCAACTCCCCTTCTACCCCTCTAATTCCCTGCCCGTAATAAGCGGTGAAATCCAAGTTATAGCCAAATTGGTTCACAAAACGAAAATTAGCGTTTGCAGCTATGTTAGCACCAAAAAGCGTACCCCCAAGACCAAAGAGCGAAACGGCTAATTGAGGATAGTTATCGGTTTTTATCTGCAAAAAAAACGAGTCCACGGTTAGCTCTAAGTCTCTATAAGAAGCATCTCTTTGCAAATTTTTCAAAAAATTTCTGACGGCTACAATGCCCGTATCGTTTGGGTTCCAAAAACTTTTTAGATGCCCGTGAAGTTCAGCTGGAGTGCTATCAAAAACTGGGTGATAAAAATGAGACTGTTGGAGCGGTTGCTGCTGAAGCACCGTTTGCTCGTGCCGTAATTGAGGGTTAATCCGTGCCAAAACAGAACGTTGATTTTGAACTGCAGCAGCACCTATTTCAAAAAGCGAATCCAAATTGGGCTTGGAATGTGGGCGCAGTATCACAAGCGTTGTATCCCTATTCCACAAAGCCACCTGATAACGCTGTGCAGGGGTGCCATTCGTATCGCGCAGAGCGACATGATTGGAAAAAATGCGAATTGTAGTAGAATCCGATTTAGGTGGTGGGAAAGGGTAATTACCACTGCTATCTATTTTGCGAAAATGGATTTTTGAACCTATCTTTGAATTTAAAAGAATTTCTTGAATCCTAAAATCAAAAAACATATTCCCAAAATACGGCTTGCTAGCCGTTTCCTCCAGAGAGAGTACGCCGTTTTCATCGTGTTTAATAAGCCAATTTTTTTTCCACAGAGCGGAATTTTGGGGCTGCCTCGCACGCGGCAACGAGTCCAACGATTTAACCAATTCCCTTATTTGCCCTGAGCTTAAACCTGCACTCCACAATGCCCCCGTAAATGCCCCCCACTCAGTTCCTACAACGGTGTCTATGGGTATCTGCAATCTCTCTATCTCGCTTAAAACTCCCAAATGGTATTCGATAAAAGAATAATCCCCGCCCATGTACAAGGTAACCGCTGGCACTGGTGCTTGCACCTGCTCTTCGGCATAAGCACTTGCAAAGAGCAAGGTACTTGCACAAAGAGCGTGGGATAACTTAAACATCTAATTGAATATAAAAATTTCTATCTTTAGGCTATGAGATTTAGAGGGACTACGTGATGAATACTGCGTTAATTTTTGCCGGTGGAACCGGAGAGAGAATGAATTCCAATGCCATGCCAAAGCAATTTTTACGGGTTCACGAAAAACCCGTGATAATTTACACTTTAGAACATTTTGAAAATCACGATGATATAGACAATATATGCGTTGTATATCCCACTGGCTGGGTTAACTCATTGAAAAAAATGTTGAAACTATACGAAATAACAAAGGTAAAATGGTTAGTTAAAGGTGGCGGCACTGTGCAGGAATCCATATTTAACGGGCTTTCCGAAATACATGCAACTCTTTTCAGCCAAAAAGGGACCATTGTTTTAATTCACGATGGCGTTAGACCCCTGATAGATGGCGAACTGATTACAAAGTGCATAGATAGCGTAAAAACTCATGGCTCGGCAGTGACAATAGCTCCGGTGAGCGAAACAATTGTAAACACAAATCAAAATGGGGAAATAGAAACTATAGAGGATATAAAAGACCGCTCCTTGCACAAATTTGCCAGAGCACCACAATGCTTTTTTTTAGAAGATATTTATACGGCTCATAAAAAAAGCAAGGAAAACGGAATGAAAGGCGTTTTAGATTCAGCAACTTTAATGCAGCAAAACGGGCACACTCTGTTTACGGTTAACGGTCCCGCAAAAAATATTAAAATCACAACACCAATAGATTACTATATATTCAAAGCCTTGCTGAACGCTCAAGAAAATGCTCAAATATTTGGAATATGAACGATTTAGAATATATAGCGAATTCAAATGTCCCGTGGGAATGTTTTGAAAATAAAACATTTTTTGTGACGGGAGCAACAGGTTTGCTGGGTTCAATTCTCATCAAGGGCTTGCTCGCAAAAAAACAAAATATCCGCATAATTGCACTCGCAAGAAACAAAGATAAGGTAGCGGCAAATTTTAAACCCGCCCTCATAGAAAGCAAAGAATTATCTTTCATTTACGGGGATGTAGCTGAAAAATTAAAAATTGACGAGCCTATTGATTACATTGTACACGGCGCAAACCCAACCGCTTCTAAAGAATTTGTAAACCATCCCGTTGAAACTATAAAAACCATTTACAATGGAACATTGAACACATTGGAACTGGCAAGGGAAAAATCTGTCAAAGGTTATCTCTACCTCTCTTCAATGGAAGTTTACATGAATTTAGATACAACAAGTGTGCGGAATTGCTATCCAGAGGGCAAGCGACTTGCGGAAAATTTATGCACGAGCTATTTTTATGAATACAAAGTGAATACTAAAATCGCAAGGTTGGCACAAACTTTTGGAGCTGGCATTGATATTGAAAATGACAACCGCGTATTTGCGCAGTTTGCACGTTGTGCTAAGGAAAAGAGGGACATTGTTTTGCGGACAAAAGCCGATACCGTGCGCAGTTATTGCTACACAACGGATGCCGTAACTGCAATGCTGTGGATTCTCGCTAAAGGAAAAGGCGGGGATTTCTACGATGTGGCGAGCAAGGTGCCGCCCGTTTCAATTCGCGACATGGCTGAGTGTTTTGGAAAAGTTGTTTTTGACATTGCAGAAAACTCAGAAAAATTGGGCTACCCGCCCGCTGCGGAGATAATTTTAGACACGGCAAAATTGGAAGGTTTAGGCTGGGAACCGGATAGGAGCATTGAAAAAGGCGGGATAAAAGAGATGTGTGGGAGAGTACGGGGTAATTTATGATAGATGATAATATTTACTCCTTTGATTTTATTTTAGTTTTGCCTGAATCAAATGCCGAATTGAACAAAAAAATTGAAACCGCTTTCATAGCCAAATTGAATGGCAGGAAAGGTCGTGTGGCAAACGGTGAAGAAGCCAAAGAAATTCTCGATTTATACTCCCTTTACGAATTCAGCAACAGTATTATTATAGGTTCTTTTGATAAACCTTATGGGCGTAAATTGCAAAATATGCTCAACTGCAAAATCGCAAACGAAGAAACACTCATAAATGACGTTATACTCGGAGCTATGAATGGAGTTTGAAGTTTTGAATACTCTGCATAAAGACGGAGCTTTCGCGGGTAAAGATGTATTTGTGTTTGGGCATTGCAATGCCACAGAAGAAATGATAGATTATCTATCCGGACTTTCTGTTAACGTTGTTGCTATTTTAGACAATAACAAAACCAAGGTTGGAAATTTGTGTAAAGGCGTTCCCATAATTCTGCCAAAATACATAGACGCAAACGGCATTGTGTTGATAGCGAATAGATTTTACGAGCAAATGGCACAACAGCTCCGCAAAATAGGCTGTGAAGGTAGAATAGTGAAGGTTTTGGAATACAATTCCTTTGCGGAATATTCGTTATCTCAAGAGACAGTTAAGCGAAAAACCGAGCGTATGCTCCGCGGGAAAAATACTCTGGAAAATATAAAGGCAAAATACTCCAAAGAACATTTAGTTGTTTGCCCGCACAACGCGCTTGGAGATGTGTATTGGGCGATGTCTTTTTTGCCCGAATATATGGCAAAACATAAAATTGATGACGTTACCGTTATTGTAAATGGTGATGCTTGCAAACAAGTTGCGGAGATGTTTGTAGATGCGAGTTGCGTATTATCTCTGCCAAATATCGAGATGGAAGAATTTACGCAAGCCTTAATCTATTGCAACGAACCGAATTGCATAATAGCCCACCACGATAAAATTTATACGGATAATTCCATAAAGTATTTAAACAGCCATTTTATCTCATTTATAGATTTTTACAAATATATAGTATTTGGCTTGGACAAAACCGCAGAATCAGTTGCCCCTCGTTTTCATTTGCCATTTAAAAACACCGCTGGCATTTTGCAAGGCAAAACCCTGATAATCTCTCCAAATGCAAAAAGCGTTGTTCTGCCACCGAGCGAATTTTGGCAAAAAACAATACAGGAATATAAAAACAAAGGGTTTATGGTATGTACAAGCGTGATAGAGAGCGAAACTCCCCTTGAGAATACAATTCCGATCTCTTTCCCGTTAAATCAGGCGATTTCCGCTGTGGAATATGCCGGACATTTTATGGGCATCCGCAATGGGCTTTGCGATGTGATAAATTCTGCTAAGTGCAGTAAAACTGTTGTTTTCCCAGATTGCATTTATAGCACAACCAAAATAAAAGTAGCTGATTTTTTTGCTCTACCCGATTGGTTTACTATATTTACGGATACTATATGAACATAGATTACATAATAGTTCAGGCCGGCGGCAAAGGAACGAGGATGGAACACCTTACGGCTAACAAGCCAAAGGCACTTGTCCCTGTGGAAAATTTGCCTCTATTGTTCCATTTGTTCAAAAAATTTCCTGAGAAAAAATTTATAATAATAGCGGATTACAAAGAAGATGTCTTGAGAAAATATTTAGAATGTTTTGCTGGTGTTAAATATCAAGTTATCGATGCAGAGGGCACTGGAACTTGTTCTGGCATTGGGCGGTCTTTGAAACTTTTGCCAAGCAACGAAGCTTTTATGCTTGTATGGTCGGATTTAATTTTGCCACCGAGTTTTGAAATTCCCCTTGATGGCCGCGATTATGTTGGCATATCTCAAACATTCCCCTGCCGCTGGAGTTTTGAAAGCGATGAATTTAAAGAAGAGCGTTCCGAGGAATTTGGCGTTGCGGGACTATTTGTCTTTAAAGATAAAGCCATCATTGAAAATGTACCGGAGAGCGGAGAGCTTGTCAGGTGGTTTAGGGATAGAAATTTAAAACTCAAACCGCTGGGGCTTGCAGGAACAAGGGAGTTTGGCACTCTTGACGAATATAAAAAATTAGGCATAGAGAAATGCAGACCCTTTAACAAAATGACCATTGAAGGGAATACCGTGATAAAAGAAGCCATTGACGAGCAAGGTAAAAAACTTGCCGGACTAGAAAAAAAGTGGTATGAATTTGCCATGCAAAATTCAGTAGCAGCAATACCAAAAATCTACCAGACCGAACCTCTTAAAATGGAATTCATAAAGGGCAAAAATATTTACGAATGTGAAGGCAAAAAATCGGCAATTTTGAAAAATATAATCGAAGCCCTTAAAAATTTACATTCAATAAACAGAATCCCACCGGATACCTTCAGCGTAAAAGAGGCATATTACAATAAAACCATGGGCAGGCTTTTAAAAGTACGAGATTTAATCCCTTATGCAAACGAAAAGAGCATAACCATAAATGGGCGTAAATGCCGCAATGTATTTTTTTACAAAAGGGAATTTGAAAAAACTCTTGACACCTTAGAATGTGAAAATTTTTGCTTTATTCACGGTGACCCCACTTTTTCCAATATTATGCTAAGAGAAAGCGGCGAGGCGGTATTTATAGACCCCAGAGGCTATTTTGGCAACACAGAACTCTTTGGAGACCCCAATTATGATTGGGCAAAGCTGTATTATTCAATTGCCGGAAATTACGACAGATTTAATTTAAGAGACTTTCATTTGGAAATAGGTGAAAATTCCATTGCGTTGAAAATAGAGTCAAATAATTGGGAAAGTTTGGAAAAAGATTTTTTTAATCTCTCTGGTGCAGATGAAAAAACCATAAAGCTGCTACACGCCGTTATTTGGCTTTCGTTCACGACCTATGCCTGGCACGATTACGATTCTATTTGCGGTGCTTTTTACAACGGGCTTTATTATTTGGAGGAGGTATTGCAATGAAAAAGTATTTTGCGAGTATTATAGAAAACATAGATTTGTCTTTTGCTGGCTTAGACGAAGCGAGTTTTTCCGCTTTGCTCGCAGATTGTGAAAATACCATCAAAAACGGCGGAAAAATAGTGGCTTCTGGGCTGGGCAAAAATGTTCCTATATGCGAAAAATTTGTGGGAATGATGAACTCGCTGGGCTTGGAAAGTGCATTTTTACACACAAACACCGCTATGCACGGTGATATAGGTCTTATAAAAGAGAACGATATTGTGCTTATCCTGAGCAAGAGCGGTAGCACAGCCGAGAGCGTTTTGTTTGCCGAATATATAAAGGAACATAAAGCGAAAAAATGGCTGCTCTCTTTCAATGATGGCGGCTCGCTTGCGAAAATAGTTCCGAATAAATTGCTTTTACCGCTTAAACACGAAGGCGATGCCTGGGACATTGTGCCTAACAATTCCTCTTCGTGTTATTTGATTTTATTGCAGGGTTTGGCTTTGTATTTGGCGGAGAGAGTTGGGGTTAAACTGGAGGATTTTAAAAAGAATCATCCAGGCGGTGCTATTGGAAAGAAGTTGGGTGGGCAAAGTTTATGATATTTAAATTTTTCAAAGCATCGTTTTCTGCGTTGATTGGGCGCAGGCAATGGTTTAAAATAAAGAAGAAATACGATATTGAAAACGGGAAGTATGTCTTGCTTATGCCGGAAAATGATAGAGAATTGAATGAAACCGCGCTTAAACATGTTGACGATTTGCTGAAATACCGCAAGGGAAAAAGCGTTTTGATTTTAAGTACGGATAATTGGGTACTTGAAAATGCAAAGAATTTTTCAAACAACATATTAGATGTTGTGAAAATTACAGAGAAGCAGATGGATAACTACTGCTATTATTACTATTATTATTTTTCTGAACGGTTCTTAATAGTGTCGTTTACCAAGCCTTATGGCAACGTATTATTCAAAGCAGATGGCATAAACAGAGTTACTAAAGAGGATTTGATTTGTTTGGGAATATTCCTTATACGAAGCTGGGAAAGCAAGGAGGAATGTCATGGATAATTACGCAAAAGCAAAATTACATTCAAAAATTAACAAGCTCATACGCAATAAAAAACTTGATGGCAAAAGTATAATTATATTCGGTGCATCTATAGCCTCTAAAGAGATAAAAAACTGCCTCACCGAGTACGGCTATTCTCCTTTTGCAGTTGTGGACAATGACCCAAGAAAAATAGGCAAGGAATGTTTAGGATTAACAATTCAAGAACCTGAAAAATTACTTTTGCCTTTTAATGATGATTATGTAATTCTAATGTGTTCGGCAGGATTTTACAGAGAAATGTTTTTTCAGCTCAGCGAAATGGGTTATAGAAAAAATAAACAGGTTTTTTCTTTGAATTTCAACATAGACGATTCGCTGAAAATATTCTGTTATTATACATTGCGTAAAATCAAAGCTATGTATTATCACTGGCGATTTACTAAAAAAAATTGCGTAATGTTCGTTGCACCATACACAGGAATAGGAGATATTTACCTTGCGGGACTATTTTTTAAAGAATATTTAAAAAGAAATAATATCAACGAATATGTATTTGTAGTTGTAAACGGAGCGTGTAAAAAAGTTGCGGAAATGTTTGGGATTAAAAATATAATAGTGACGAGTTTCAAAGCAGCCGAGGATTTAACGCAGTTAAACAAATCATTAAGGGTACAGGAAAAAATAATCACTTTAAACGATGGTTGGGCATCTGACCCTATTCAATGGATTAGAGGGTACAAAGGTCTTGATTTTGCCAAAATGTTCCGTTATTTTGTGTTCGATTTTGACGATAATGTGCAATACGAACTTCCTCCACGCAAAAATTGGCAGAGCCAAATTGACGAATTATTCAAAAAACATAATTTGCTCAAAGGAAAAACGATAATACTTTCGCCATATTCAAATACACTTTTTGAGTTACCTACGGATTTTTGGGAAAGTATAGTTGAGCATTGCAAACAACGTGGTTATACGATTTGCACAAACTGCGCTGCAAAAGGCGAAAAACCTATTAAAGGAACGGAAGCGGTGTTTTTCCCCTTGGGAATGGCTATAGATTTTGTGGAAGCGGCAGGGAGTTTTATAGGCATTCGTAGCGGACTTTGCGATGTGATAAGTTCGGCAAAAGCCAAGAAGATTATCCTTTACGAGAAGGACGGCTTTTTCTATAAAAGTTCGCCTTATGAGTATTTCAGTTTGAAAAAAATGGGATTATGCGATGACGCGGTGGAGTTGGAGTATAATTTTAATGAGCGGGAAAAAGTGATGGAAAAAATATTACTAGTTTACTAGACACGGAGAAAAAATGTTGAGAAACTCAAAACGCGCTAAAATTCATCTGTTCAACGACCTTCCGCATTTATATGAACTTGCAGATATGATGGATTTTTGTGCAAAATATGAGCATTTATATATCTGCGGCGCAGCGGAAAATCAAGAATACCTGCTCAAATTTTTTGACAGTTGCGGCATTACAATAGATGGCTATACCGTTACTTGCCCAGAGGAACAATGCCTTAGCCATTATCGCAAAATACCGATTTTAGCGATTGATGAGGTGATTCAAAAGCCAAAAACTGGAGTTATCCTAGCTTTGTCTGACCGGCACTACCGCTATTTTATCCCAAAATTCCGTAAAGTTGGCTTTAGTGATTATTTTGCAATGACGGAATATAATAAACAAACCATTGCAGAGCAAATGAAGCCAAGACCCATAGAAGAAATGACTTTTGAAATCAATTTAGCAGACCATTGCAATTTGAGTTGCCAGATGTGTGACCATTATTCGCAATTATCGGAAGAGAAGTTTGTGGATATGGAAGTTTTTGAAAGAGATTTAAAACAGATGGGCAAACTCTATGAGCATAAAGCTGCAGCCATAACATTGCTCGGCGGCGAGCCGCTTTTGCATAAAGATATTATAAAATGCTTGGAAATTGTTCGCCGCGAATTCCCAGATGCTGAACTTATCATTTTAACAAACGGCGTGCTTCTCTTAAAATGGGAAAATTCGCCAGACGGGAATCTTTGGGTTGCATGCAAAAATCTTGGGGTGCATATAACGGTTACTGTTTATCCTTTGAAATTGGATTATGCTTCTATCCAAGAAAAGGCACAGGAATACGGCGTACTACTCGCGATGTCGTCTAATATTCATGCGGATGAACTGACGAAAATCAAGAAGATTTCAGATAAGCATACTTTTGACCTTCAATGCAAAGCTCCTAAATATGGTTTTGTTTCCTGTTTGTATTTCAATAAATTCAATGTTTTGAGAGAAGGACGTTATTATATGTGCCCTGTTAGTGCTTGTATAGGCATATTCAATAAACATTTTGGGCAACACTTAAATCTTACGGAGGAAGATTCTATGGATATTTATAATGCTGAAAGTTGGAAAAATTTTGCAGATTTTGCAGCTAAAAGAATTCCGTTTTGCGGGTATTGCGATTTACCAAAATGGGTACCACATTCGGAATGGAAGGCAAGTACTAAGAAAATGGAGGAGTATGTATGAAATTCGATTTCATTTCTCAATATAAAGACTTTGTTGAAAAATGGCAAAGTAGAAAATTAGTGTTATTCGGTGCCGGACAGCAAGCTCATCATATATTATCAACCCATTTTTCTTTAGATAAAGTTGATTTTATTTGCGATAATAATAAAACAAAGTGGGGAAAAACTCTATTTGGCATACCGATTTGCGATCCTTCGTTACTGGCAGATGCACCAGATGATTATGTTGTTATTGTATGCATTGCTGACCCTTATGGTAATTATTCTATTTTTCGGCAACTAAAACAAATGCGTGTAAAGAACTGCTACGATCGTCTTCTCATTTTGAAATTACGCGGTATTGAAGTCTATGATTCTCCATGGCATAATGCATTTACTCCATTTAATGCATTTCAATTAATTGACAACCATAAAGATGATATACAAAAAGTTAGAGCTTGGCTGAACGATGAAAAATCCATATATGTTTACGATACTATTGTAGAAAAAACGAAATATAATATTATAAATTATTTAGATATATATGATAGTTGTAATGATTATTATTTTAACGATGGTATATTTGAATATTCTGATAGTGAAACACTTGTAGATGTTGGATGTTACGACGGGACGGTTTCTATTCAGTTCTCTGAAATGTTAGGCGATAAATTTAGAAAAGCTATTTTCTTTGAACCAGATGATAATAATTACTTGCGTTCAGTTCATAATGTATCGAAACATATTGCATCAGATAAGTATATAGGTTTTAAAATGGGATTATCAGATAACAATATTTCTTTGGATTTTACTTTTGATAGTAGTCAAGGAGCAAGATTTACAGAAAGCTTGCCGTCAGGGGAGGGTAATATAACGACAGGTGTTGCTCGTTTTGATGATCTAGTATCTATTGATGAACCAATTACTTTTGTAAAAATTGATGCCGAAGGTCAGGACTTAAATGCATTGAAAGGAATGCAAAAAAGTATACAAACTCATAAACCAAAATTGGCAATTTCTATTTATCATAAAACAGAAGATTTATGGACCATTCCTCAATACATAAAATCTCTGGTTCCAGAATATAAGTTATTCGTGAGGCATCATCATTTTCAACAACTAGAAAAAGTTTTATACGCAACTATTTAAAGGAGTATGTATAATGAAAGGCTTTACACTAGGTTTTCAAATAGATTTAATTTGTGCTTGCAATTTGAAATGTAATTTTTGTACATATAATGATAACAGCGATTCATGGCGGAATGGAGAGCGTCTATCATTTGAGAAATTAAAGGATGTTTTTGATAAATTGTACGAGAACCCTCCTGATATTCCTTTGGAGCGGCTACAATTTGTTGGTTCGGGAGAGCCATTGCTGTATAAACAGTTGCCTGAAGCAATCTCTTATGCAAAAAGGGTATTTTCATACGTTGGAATAACAACTAATGGTGTTTTATTGACAAAAGAAATATCTCAAAAACTAATTGACGCTGGTACTAATGAAATAAGTATAAGCATTACCGGTGCAAGTCCAGAAGTTTACGCACGTCATCAAGGAAGCGGAAAAACTTTTGACGAGGTTGTTAGACAATTTGACCTAGTAAAGCAAAATATTGAGAACTTATGTATATTAAGAAATATGAAAAAACGACCTTTGAATGTGTTGATCAGCACTATCCTTCATGAAGGCTCTAAAGAAGATTTTGTAAAGTGCCTCAATATGTGGCGTAATATGAATGGTGGAGTAAATATGGTATTATTTAGAACGATGAACGGTATTAAAAGTACATCAGTTTCAGCTGATAGCTATGAAGAATATATTTCAAATGATCTCGTTTCAAGTAATGGTTTTACCCCTTCATGTACAATGTTTGGAAAAACAATGCAAATTTCAGTTAATGGAGATTTATATATTTGCTGTGCTTTAAACGAACAAACGCGAATTGGAAACATATTTGAAACAGATATAACAGAAATTCTAAATTCAGAAAAGTTTAAAAAAATGGTAAATGCTTTTCATTGTCAATATCGGGATGTTCCAGAATATTGCAAAAGATGCAGTATGGGTAGGTCATGCGCTACATTTTAAGGAGGAATAAATTATGGATTTCTTGAATAATTCTATTGACGATTTTTTGCTAAACGCAAAAGATAAAAAGCTCGTTATATTCGGTGCATTTCTCGAAGGCGAAAAAGCTTTAAAAACAATATGTGAGCCGAATAACATCATTCCTGCATATTTTGTTGATAATGATTTTAGAAAGCACTATGGTTGTTTTTGGGGTTATAAAATATATGAACCATCAGTACTTATTGCTGAAAATAAGGAAAATACCATAGTATTGATTGCAACTCAAACCCCTTTTAGGATAAAGGACCAAATAGAGCGAATGGGGGTAATTCACTATTACTCAAGTTTATTGTTTATCGAACCTGTAATAAATAAGCGACAAATATTGATCACATTTTAAATAAGAAAAAATGACAAAAACTATAAACCTTCCCACCATCGGCTTTGGAACTGCTAAATGATCTATACTTTCAAAGATTATTCCGACATGTCTGGTATGTTAATTACTGAACTTGACAGTATAGTAGAATTATGTAAAAAATCCAAACACATATATATATGTGACAGTGGAGACAAGCGAAAAAACTTATATCGTTTTGTTCGAGATTGTGTGAAAATTGACGTTTCAAAAATTATTGTTTTAACGCTAGATAACGTTAGCAATATTGCTAAAGAAGAAAATATAGGGATTTTAATCGGATTTTTAGATGAACAGAATAGAGAAATAATTTCTAAACTAAACGAATCTGGATTTACCGACTACCTTACTTTAAGCGAAATGGCAATGAGAATAATTGATTATAAACTTCGTGTGTTGCAGCCCGAACAGTTTCATTTTGAAGTAAGCCTTGCCGATCATTGTAACCTCAGTTGCCAAATGTGCGATCATTGGTCACAACTGGCAAAGCCACATTTACTTGATGTTGATAATTTTGAACGAGATATAAAGAGACTTTCTCAATTGATGGATGGGAAAATTGGATATATTTGTTTACTAGGAGGAGAACCATTATTGAACAACAATATATTAGACTTTGTAAAAATTACGAGAAATTATTTCCCTTATGGAATACATCAAATTGTCACTAATGGAATTAGATTATTAAAATTTAATAAAGAACAAGAAAAACTATTTTATAATACAATAAAAGAAAATAATTTTCAATTAACAGTTACTCTTTACCCGATCAAAATAGACCATAACGCAATATATGAAAAAGCCAAAGAATATGGAGTTGAGATATATATGGCTTCAGATATTCACGCAAATGATCAGTCACATAAAGAATCATATAAATATAGCTTTGATTTATCTGGAACATCACCAATACATAGAAGTCTATTATGTTTTAAGTTCAACTATTGCCGTTGTTTAAAAAATGGACGTATTTATACTTGTAATACTCCATCAAACATTCATATATTCAACGATTATTTTGGCAAATCATTAAGTGTTTCAGATGAAGATTATATAGATATTTTCAAGGTAAATAGCTTTCAAGAAATTGCAGAATTTTGTGCAAAACCAAGCCCATTCTGCCGTTATTGTGACATTCAGGCTTGGGGAGATATGTTTCCTTGGAAGCCAAGTACTAAGAAAATAGAGGAGTATGTATGAAATTCAATGGAATAAACCTCCCCCCTATCGGTTTTGGACGATGAAAACCGCCATATCGCTTGTAAGAGCATTTACTATATTCTAATCTCCATATGAAAGACATAGAAGTAATCCTTTGTGATGGCGAAAATTATAAGGTAGAGTTTAAAGAAAGTGCCGACAAGTCGCTTGCATCGGAGGTTTGCGCTTTTGCCAATGCCTCTGGCGGATGCATATTCATAGGTGTTGATGATAACGGAAAAATTGTTGGAACAGATGTAAGCAATACAGCACGTTCTCGTATTCAAGATACAATAAACCAAATAGAACCAAAATTAAATGTAAATATTTCCATTCATAAAAATATCATTATTATTACAGTTCCCGAAGGTCGTAACAAACCTTATTCCTGCGCAAAAGGATTTTACCTGCGTTCAGGTCCAAATTCTCAAAAAATGGAAAGAAACGGTATAATTGAGTTTTTACAGACAGAGGGAAAAACTTATTATGATTCTATTGTGAATAAAAAAGTTTTAATTAAAGATAATTTTAATAAAGTAGCCTTTGAAGATTTTTTAAGAAAGGCTAATATAAGCAATGTATTGCCATTTGAAGCTACTCTAATAAACTTGGGGTGTGCAGAATATGTTGGGAAAAAATTATTTTTTACAAATGCC
>JAITFO010000113.1 GCA_031281265.1 Candidatus Fibrimonadaceae bacterium | reverse complement strand
GCAAAATCGCAAGTGACACTTCCTCAACCGCCTCGTTTTGCCCAATCAAACGCTTGTGCAGACGCTCTTCCAAATGCAGAAGTTTCTCCTTTTCTCCTTCGCGTAAGCGCGAAATGGGAATGCCAGTCCAATGGCTAACAACTTGCGCAATATTTTCCTCCGTCACCACTTCAGAAACCTCGTCCGGCTCGTTGGTGTGGAGGGCGGCTTCCAAATCTTCCACCGTTTTTTGCAATAACGGGATTTTGTTGTATTTCAGCTCCGCCGCTTTTTCCAATTGGTAAGCTGCCTCGGCGCGTTCCATTTCCTCTTTTGCAGTGCGGAGTTCCGCCTGAGCGTTTTTCAAACTCTCAAAACGCAGCCTTTTCTGTTGCCAGCGTTCCTGCTCCTCTTTCACATCAGAATCAACTTTTTTCAATTCCTCTTGCAATTCCTTCAAACGCTCTTTTGAAGACTTGTCGTTTTCCATGCCGAGTGCTTTTTCTTCTATACGAAGTTGGAGCTGCCGTCTTTGCAAAGTGTCCAACGCTTCTGGCACGGTGTCCAGTTGCGTTTTTACCATGCTTGCCGCCTCGTCTATCAAGTCAACGGCTTTGTCCGGCAAAAAGCGGTCTGAGATATAACGGCTTGAGAGCTGCACAGCGGCAACCAAGGCGTTGTCCTGAATACGGACGCCGTGATGGGCATCAAAGCTCTCCTTTATGCCGCGTAAAATGGAGAGGGCTTCGTCTTGGCTGGGTTCGCTGACCGGCACGGGTTGAAAGCGGCGTTCCAAGGCGGCATCTTTTTCTATGTATTTGCGGTATTCTGCGGTTGTGGTTGCTCCAATGCAATGAAGTTCGCCACGGGCAAGCCCAGGTTTTAACATATTGCCCAAATCCATGCTGCCTTGCGTTTTACCTGCACCAACTATATTGTGAATTTCGTCTATGAACAAAAGTGTGTCCTGTTCCTGTTCCAATTCGTCCAGAACAGCTTTTAATCGCTCCTCAAATTCCCCCTGATATTTTGCGCCCGCTATAAGAGCGGATAAGTCCAATGAAAAAATCTTTTTACCCTTTAAGGCATCGGGTACATCGTTTTTGTGAATTCTATGTGCCAAGCCCTCGACAATGGCGGTTTTTCCCGTGCCGGGTTCGCCAACCAAAACAGGGTTGTTCTTGGTTTTGCGTGCGAGAATCCGCACCACTCTGCGGATTTCCTCTTCGCGCCCTATAATAGGGTCAAGTTTGCCCTCTGCTGCGAGGGAAACCAATTCCTTGCCGAACTTGTTCAAAGCCGAGTCCTCTTTTGCAACCGCCGCCGCGCTCATAGGGTCGGACAGCCAAGTGCGAACCGCCTCCGCGTTGCCAAGTGCGTTTTCAAAGATAGAAACTAATTGTTTATCGCCGGAATGTTTGATTAAAGCTACCAGCAAATGCCCTGGCTCCGCGCTGTTGCCCTGCTCGGAGCGCGCGAGTTTCACGGCTGCTCTCAATATATTTGCCAAATCGCTGCTTGCGTGGTTATCCGCATTTGTGCTTTCCACTATGCGTGGTAATTTATCCAAAATTTTTTGCACAGAAGAACGCATCTCTTGGCTTTTCGCTTTCTTCGCTTTGAACAGGTTTTTGAGACGCGCATCTGGAATATCCAAAAGTGCCGCAGCCAAATGAGGGGTGTCCCACTCGCCGTGGCTTGCCTTGTCTTGAATCTCCTGAGACTTGGCTAATATTCTCTCCGCTTGTTTAGAAAATTCTTGCATATTACATATATGGCAATCTATGTGCCATATCAGCAGTTGTCGATAAAATCAAGCCTTATGGGCGATGGAGGTTTGGAAAATACAGGTTTTGTTGCATTTTGAAACGTTTTTTTGTTGCAATTTTTGCTATACTTCCAATTCGTAGACATTCACAGCTACTGGTGGTAAAAATTTCTAAAAATTGAATTGTCATTTTTTTGTATATTTTTAAAGGAAAAATTGGAGACCTTGCACCCCAAGGTCTTTTCAGGGAATTTTTCCATTATAAATATACAGTTTTTAGCTAAATTATGGGGTATGGTACAAAATAGACCCCCCACCCCCCTACCTCAGAAAAGGAGTTTACTATGAGAACACAACTCAAAAAAATCGTATTGGCGGCAGCCTTCGGGCTTGCTATGGCATTGACCTTTTCTTGCTCCAGCGACGGCGGCGAGCCACCCCACGAGCACGTCTGGGGGGAGTGGGAGGTTGTGACCCCAGCCACCTGCGGCGCGAAAGGCGAGCGGAAAAGAACTTGCACAATCGACCCATCGCACTTGGAAACGGAGGAAATAGCCCAAGTAACCTACACCTCAACGCAGTTCTGCCAAGATGTCACTAACGAGGTCAAAGACCTCTGCGGCGGCGAGCCCTACACCGCAACGCAGATATGCGATGCGCGAGATGGCAAAATATACAAGTCCGTGGTCATAGGCGGCAAGGCTTGGATGGCAGAGAATCTGAATTACAATGTCCTTGACAAAGCTACCGATGTATGCTATGACAACAACCCAGCCAATTGCGTTGCTTACGGCAGGCTTTACAACTGGTCAACGGCTATGGGCGGCTCCGCCAGCTCATCCAAAAATCCGAGCGGGGTTCAGGGCGTTTGCCCTGATGGCTGGCATCTGCCAAGCGATGCCGAGTGGAATGCTTTGACGAAGTTCGTCAATCCGAGCTGCTCTGACAATAGCGATTGCGAAGGTGCAGGAACC
This sequence comes from Candidatus Fibrimonadaceae bacterium, assembly GCA_031281265.1. Classification (GTDB taxonomy): domain Bacteria; phylum Fibrobacterota; class Fibrobacteria; order Fibrobacterales; family Fibrobacteraceae; genus Fibrimonas. The sequence continues at coordinate 23,062 of JAITFO010000113.1, read as the reverse complement.
AAGCTGAAAGCTACGAATGGTTGGAATAATAATGATGATGGAAGTTCTGGCAACGGCACAGACGAATTCGGCTTTTCGGCCCTGCCGGGCGGCTTAGGCTATTCCGATGGCAGCTTCCTCCAAGTCGGCATCGGCAGCATCTGGTGGAGTAGCACGGAGGAAAGCGGTACTTCCAAAGCTTACTACCGGAGCATGAACTTTAGCGTTGCCAGGGTAGGTAGGGGTAACTACGATAAGACAACCTTATTTTCAGTGCGTTGCGTTCAAGATTAAACGTCTGAACCGTATTTGTCCGAACTATCCTGTTAATCCTTTCATCGGGTGAATCGGGGTTCAGACAAAAGGCATATCATTCCACATTTGGGACAGGCGAACCCTGCCCCTACGTCCGTATCATTATGTTATTTTACGCATCGGGTTGTTGTGCCAAATTGTATTATAACCATCCTGCGGATGTTCGCCAGCGAGTAAGTAGCGGGCGGGCGTCTGGTTCAGACAATTTAATTTTCTACTTTATAAAAAACCTTTAGGGAATATTTTTTACCTACTATTCCGTCGCCCTAATGCAATAAGTATAATTTGGAGATTGCGTTATGGGCAAAAAAGAAAACAAAGGCGAACTCGTATTGTACCAGCCAGATGGCACATTGAAATTAGATGTGTATTTGGAAGATGAAACTGTTTGGCTTACGCAGGCGCAAATGGGGCAATTATTTGAAAAAAGCAGAACCACTATAACCGAGCATATTCAACATATCTTTAAAGAAGGCGAATTACAAGAAAAAGTGGTATGTCGGAATTTCCGACATACCACTCAGCACGGGGCAATAGAAGGTAAAACACAAAAAACAATAACAACATATTACAATTTAGATGTTATTATTTCGGTAGGTTACCGTGTTAAGTCAAAAAAAGGCACTCAATTTAGGATTTGGGCTACTCAAGTGTTAAAGAATTATCTCCTTAAAGGATATGCTATTCGCCAACAAATAGAGAATATAAAGAATATATCCAATAATCACGAAAACCGCTTAATTGAAGTAGAAAAGAAAGTTGATTTTTTTGTTAAATCATCTTTACCACCATTAGAAGGTATCTTTTATGAAGGGCAGATTTTTGATGCATATAATTTTGCTTGCGATTTGATAAAATCTGCTAAGAAATCCATTGTCCTAATTGACAATTACATTGATGAAAGCGTTTTGTTGTTGCTTTCAAAACGAAGTGCCAAAGTATCGGCAAAGATTTACACGGCACAAATCTCACGGCAACTACAGCTAGACATCCAAAAACACGTATCCCAATATCCGCCAATTACTGTGGATAAATTTTCAAAATCCCACGATAGATTTCTGTTAATTGATGATTGTACATATCACATAGGTGCATCACTGAAAGATTTGGGGAAAAAGTGGTTTGCCTTCTCTAAAATGCAAATAAGAGCAAGCGACTTACTGATGTTCGCCAGCGAGTAAGTAGCGTATGGACGTGGGGTTCAGACACCTCAAAACGGCGATAGTGAGCTGAATTCACGGTTTTTGCGGTGGCATAGTTTAATTTTCTACATTTTACATTATGCGAAAATCCATCCGTGCCTTTACAGGCGAAATAGTCCCTGCCGATGTTGTGCAGTCCATAGTGCTTGGCGCAAGCCGTGCCCCCAGCAGCAAAAACACCCAGCCCTGGAAGTTGATTTTGGTTCAGGGGCAAGCATTGGAAAATATGCGCGTTGACTACCTAACGGGTTTCAACAACGGCAAGGCTCCGTCTTTTGAATATGCATATAGCAAAGATCCGTTGCCAGAAACATTCAAAACTAGAGCCATTGATCTTGGCAAGGCATTTTTAACTCATAAAGGCATAGGCAGAGAAGATAAAGAAAAACGCAAGGAGCACGATTCCCAAAATTATAGGTTCTTTGATGCAAAACAGGTTTTCTTTTTGGCGGTGAACAGAGACGAATATGGGCAGGGTACCTTTTTAGACTGCGGTTTGTTTTTGCAAGCCCTTATAAACGAATTGTACAAAAGGGGGCTTGGCTGCTGCCCACAGTATAGCGTTATGGCTTATCCAGATTTGCTGTCCAAACATATTCCTCATTCAGAAAACTTGCTGTTTTTGCTCGCCCTGCCTTTTGGCTATCCGCAAGTAAACCACGTGGTGAATACCTTTGTGTCTAAGAGGGAGCCTTTGGAAAATTTCTTTAGAGTGGTGGAATGAAAAAAATCTTGTGCATAGGTGCTGGGTATGTTGGTGGGCCTACTATGGCTATGATAGCCAAGAAATGTCCGCAGTATCAGGTTAAAATAGTTGATATAAACGCCGCTCGCATAGATGCGTGGAATAGCGATAATCTGCCAGTTTACGAGCCTGGTTTAAAAGAATTTGTGGAAAGCGTCAGAGGCAAAAATCTGTTTTTTGGGACGGATATAGAAGCGAGCATAAAAGAAGCTGATATAATTTTTGTGAGCGTAAACACCCCTACCAAAACTTTTGGCTTTGGCGCCGGAAAAGCAAGCGATTTGCAATACATTGAAAAAACAGCTCGTAGCATTTTAGCTGCAAGCGAAAGCGGAAAAATTGTCGTTGAAAAAAGCACCTTGCCTGTACGCACCGCAGAATCCATGGAACGCATTTTGAACAACAACGGCAAAGGCTTGCATTTTGATGTTGTGAGCAATCCTGAATTTTTGGCGGAAGGAAGTGCTATAGCAGATTTGGAAACCCCAGACAGGGTTTTGATCGGTGGGCATCAAACTAGAGGTGGGTTGGCTGCGGTGGAGGAAATTGCAAAAATTTATGCCAACTGGGTTCCAAGGGAAAGAATAATCACCACTAATTTGTGGAGTTCCGAACTTTCGAAATTAACCGCCAACGCATTTTTGGCACAGAGAATTTCCAGTATAAACAGCCTTAGCGCACTCTGCGAAAAAACTGGTGCAAACATAGACGAAATTGCAAACGCCATAGGCAAAGATACCCGCATAGGTCCAAAGTTCCTGAAAGCCTCCATAGGTTTTGGCGGCTCGTGCTTTAAAAAAGACATTCTCAATTTGGTGTACCTATGCGAGCATTACGGCTTGCCAGAAGTTGCAACATATTGGGAAAACGTCATAAAAATAAACGAGTGGCAAACAACGCGTTCCGTTAAACGGGTTTTGCGTTCCTTGTTCAACACCATAACGGGCAAAAGAATAGCCGTATTCGGTTTTGCATTCAAAGCAGATACCAACGATACCCGCGAAAGCCCTGCACACTTGGTAGTTCGGGAACTTTTGGAAGAACGGGCAAATCCCGTTATCACCGACTACAAGGCTTTGCCGGATGCCAAGCGAGATTTAAACGATGTTTTGGATAAAGTTCAATTCGCCGAAGACCCTTATGAAGCTGCAAAAGATTCTCACGCGATTTTTCTCTGCACCGAATGGCAGCAATACACCGCTTTGGACTGGCAAAAAATCTACGATTCCATGAGCAAGCCCGCTTTGATTTTTGACGGCCGCAATATTCTAAACGGCGAAGAATTAAAAAAGATCGGTTTTGAATTTATCAGCATCGGCAAGGCGTAGCCTCATAACCTTTGCCAATTTATCTGCATCGGGCAAATAGTAACCGCCAATATCAACGGCGTGCCCCTGTGCGCTTGCCAACTCTGCAACTATTTTCTGCTCGTTGTCGCTTAAATACTTTGCAAAAGGTTCAAACTTGTTTTTTAAGTCCAAGTCTTCATTTTGCTTTGCCAGCTCCGTTGCCCAGTAAAGAGCCAAATAGAAATGCGAACCCCTATTATCTAATTCGCCGAGTTTACGGGCAGGAACTCGGTTGAATTCCAAAATGCTCCCATTCGCGAGGTCTAGGGTTTTTGCCAAAATTTCCGCTTTCTTGTTCCCGGTCTGTTTTGCATAAAAACTGATGGATTCCGCAAGCGCAAAAAATTCCCCGAGCGAATCCCAGCGCAGATAATTCTCTTTCAAAAGCTGCTCAACTTGCTTTGGCGCAGAACCACCGGCACCCGTTTCAAAAATACCACCGCCAGCCAAAAGCGGAACTATGGAAAGCATTTTCGCCGAAGTCCCGAGTTCCAAAATTGGGAATAAATCCGTTAAATAATCCCTCAACACATTGCCAGTCGCAGAAATTGTGTCTAAGCCTTCCTTTGCCCTTTGCATAGAAAAAAGAGTTGCTTCAATTGGATTTTTTACGCTGATATCCAAACCGCTTAAATCTATTTTTGACAATTCATCTTTAACTTTTTTCTCCACCTCTCTATCGTGCGCACGGTTTGGGTCTAGCCAAAAAACAACGGGACTTTGCGTGAGCTTTGCCCTCTCCGCCGCTAGATGAACCCAGTTGCGAGTTGGAATATCCTTTGTTTGGCACATTCTATAAATATCGCCTTCCTCAACTTCTTGCTTTAGCAACACTTGGCCATTCCCATCAACGGCTTGCATAATTCCTTTTTCTTTTGCGATAAAAGTCTTGTCGTGGCTGCCGTATTCTTCCGCTGACTCCGCCATCAAACCAACGTTTGGAATGCTGCCCATTGTGGCGGGGCTAAAAGCACCATTCTTTTTGCAAAAATCTATGGCTGCCGAATAAATCCCTGCATAAGAACGGTCGGGGATAAGAGCGAGTTCATCTTGCGGAGCACGGCGAATTAGAGCGGGCATTGAGGCATCCACTATTATATCGCTTGGGCTGTTGAAATCCATCGCTAATCTCGGAGCATTTTTCAAGGTGTTTTGTATTTCGTTTTCAATTTCCGCTTCTTTTGGAGAACCTGCGATTTTTTTCCGCAGGTCTTGAAGCCCGTTATTTGGGTCTATGCCGAGTTCCGCAAATTCCTTTGAAAATTTGTTGAAAAGGGATTTGAAAAGCGTTTTGAATGCAACTCCAAAAATCACGGGGTCGCTAACCTTCATCATCGTGGCTTTTAAATGGACGGAAACCGTCATATCATCTTTTTTTGCCTGTTCATATTCTCGCTCAAAAAAACTCTCCAGCTCCTTTATTTTAAGCACGGAGCTATCCAAAATTTCGCCAGCCAAAAGCGGTGCGGATTTTTTTAAAGTTGTCTTCTCGCTTTTCTCATTTATGAACTCGATTGAAAAAGATGTATTTTCCTTTAAAGTTATGGATTTTTCGCTTTCGTAAAAATCACCGCTTTGCATTGAGGCTACATCGGTTTTAAAATCATTTTTCCATTCACCCATTGAGTGTGGATGCTTTTTTGCATATTGCTTAACCGCAAGCGGAGCGCGGCGGTCTGAATTGCCTTGCCTCAGCACGGGATTTACCGCGGAGCCTTTAACCTTGTCGTAAGCATCCTTTATTTTCTGCTCGTCACTGTTCTGTGGCTTTTCGGGATAGTTTGGGATTTTGTATCCTTTGCCCTGAAGTTCGGCTATCGCAGCTTTGAGCTGCGGGATGCTTGCGGATATGTTTGGAAGTTTTATTATGTTCGCACTCGGTTCTTGTGTGAGCTTGCTCAGATGAGCGAGGTCGTCTGGCGCGAAGTCAAAAGCCGCCAAGATGCGAGCCGCAAGGGATATGTCTCTTGTCTCTATTTCTATGCCCGCCGCATTTGCAAAAAACTTGGCTATTGGCAAAAGGCTCTCCGTAGCGAGGCGGGGAGATTCATCGGTTAGGGTATAGATTATCATATATGTTTGTTAATATAGAAATGGTTTTCGAGTTAATTGCCATTTTTGGGATATAAATTGTCAAAATCTAGTGAATTTATGAAGTTATTTATTGATGTTCCAATGAGATGCCTCGATGGTATCTTTAGTGTTAAAAACTTTGCATAAACAATTTTCCGTTATCGTCTAAATCATTCAATTTTAAACAAGTATCATCAGTAAAAGAATAAAATGAATTATCATTTTGAGTGGGAATGTCAGAATCTATTAAAGTTATTATATGCTGTATGTTATAAGTATTACAAATTGATTTTATTTTATTTAACAATCTTATTTTTATTCTATTATCTAATCCTTCTATAATTCCATCGTGGTAAACAAAGCGGTAAAACGAATTTTTAGAATAATGTATCAACAGAGCCAAATCAAAAGCCATACAGAGTAATTTTTTATAGGAAGTGCCTTCTGCTTCTGATGTGTAGCTGTTATCTATAGGGTTAGCATATTCCGCTTGAAATTCTACATTCCCTTTAGAATTTTGTTTTAACCAAATGATTGCATTAGTACCTACAATTTCCGTAAGAAGTTCATTGAAAATTTTATTAATTTCAGCGTGACTGCTTAGGCTTATTGCATTTTTGATATCTTTTATAGATTTATTTATTTTCTCATTAATAATTTTTATGTCATTCTCAAGCGAAACTGAGCCATCAATCCATTTTAATCTATTTTTTAAGTTTTCTATCTCTGCTTCCAATATAGACAGTTGTTTTTGATAAGTCTTGAATTTGGTGTAAGTATCTTTTTCTGTCAAAAATGACAGTTTTTCACTTTTAGATTCTTCTAAATTTTTCAGTTCAGTATCTATTACATCAAGCTCTTTTTTTAATTCGCTTAAGTTTTCTTTTAAAAACTTACGCCTTTCTTCAGAAATAGATTTATTGAATTTTTCCAAATCTTCATATTGTTTTCCTAATTTATCAGGAAAATATAATTGAACTTCATCAAAAAGCTGCCTCAATTTTTGAACATTTACCGTACTTTCTGAATTTCTCAACGATTCTTCGGTTCTAGAAATTTCATAACCGAGACGATACTTATCCGTATTTAATGTTTGAATTTTAAAATCCAAATCTTCAATAATGTCCTTTGAAATGGAATTGTCTTGTAAGAAAAAGTTAAATTTATCTATAGTTTTTTCTGCTTCCGTTTTTTCCTGTTGTTTTATATCGAGTAACCCTAATAATTTATCCTTTTCGCCAATGCTTATATTGGCTTCTTGCTCTAATGTATTGATTTTATTTTTTATATTATTTGCCTCTAGTTCTAATTCTAATTTTTGCGTTATCAAATCTCCGTTAAATCCTAATAATTCAAAAACAAAAGGTTTCCAATCAAGATGTTTCCCTTTGAATTTATTCAGCTGAAAAACATCTAAATAATCTTGTTGTGTTCTCAAAAAATAAGTGATAGATTTACGATAATTCCATTTTGTCAATACATCAAATTCTAAATATTTATTTAACTTTTCTTTTGCTTTATCAAAAGGAACATCTACTTCGTCCCAATTTGTTGGGGGAGTAAAATTCGATAATTCTAATTCGTTTATTTTAAATGAAATTTTTGAAGCAGTATTTATACTTCGTTTTATTACAAGATATTTCCCATCGTTAAGTTGCATTTCCAAATAAAATGTTCGCCCTATAAATACAGAATTGGATAATAGTCCTTTATTTTTGAAACTATCTAATAAAAGAAAATCGATTACATAAATAAGCGAAGTTTTTCCTAAATTATGTGTGCCTTTTTTATTAGTTTTATCTTGAATAGTAGCTAAAACAACATTAAATTGAGCGTTAAAACGTGTGTTTTTAAATTTTTCACTTGCAAATATTTTAACTAGTCTCATATTGTTACCGTATCTGATGGTTGATTGTAATTAATTTTATTGATTAAATAAAGAAATGAAAGAGAATATTCAAAAAAATCTCCAATTTCTTTACCAACTTGGTTTATAATTACATTTTTCAAGTCGTCATATTTTACAATTCCACTCTTATTTAATTCACGTATTATTAATCCTGAAATGTACGGAATGGAATATTTTATATCTGTATGTTTATGTGGTGTTAGCATATTTTATTTCTCCTTTCTGCCTATATCACAGTTGCAATACATATAGTTCAATAATGTTCTAACCAGTCTTTTTTTACCTTTTAGATTACCAGTATCATTGGAAATCACAAAATTGTAAAATTCATCAAGCATATTCCCAAACTCTACAAATTCATCTCTCCTCAGTGATATTTTAGCGTTTAATTCGCTTATTGTGTCGGCATATAAATCTTTCAATGAAGCGTTGATTGGAGAAGACAAAAAAGTTTCTACTTGGTTGAAATTATTAACATCTTTTCTTACAACTTCATCAAAATATGATTTACTAAGGTTATTCAATTTATTTTTCTCCTCCATATCTATTTTTGTAAAATCAACACTATTTGTTGTATGAGCGTTTTGTTTGATAGCCTTATGAATTTCAATAATAAATTCTTTTAAATCGGATTCATCAAATTCTAATGGTTTTAGTAAATCATTAAGTTTGGCAGTGCGAATAATATCTGGGTATTCTTTAAGAAAATCTTGTATTCTTTCGTTTGCGATAATTACATAAGTAACGTTTTGCTTTCCAAATAAATCAATTATTTTACTGTCTTGTCCTCCCGTTAACTTTCTATTAGTAAACAGAAGATAATAATCTAGCTCTTTGTTCTCTTTTAATTTTTGTATTTTGGGAATTTCATCTTGTAATATTTTTTGAAAATCGCTATCAGAACAACTTGCATTTGGTTTTATTGTATGCTTTGCTTGAATAATAATGTTTCCTTCCCAAGGCTGTGCTTCGCTTGGAAAACAATTTGCTCTACCCGTAAAACGACCATCTTTGCCACCGTCTTTGCCTTTTGCAAAAGGAATAGTTGCGGCTCCCAATATCTTGCTACAGATAAGAATGGATAAATTCTCAAAGTCTTGCTCATTTAGATCATGTAATGGGTATATTCTCATAACGAATACACCTTTCCTGCCCAAAAACTTAAAGGCTTTCCAAATAAGTTTACCATACTTAGACCCGAATATAGAAAATTAATCCTTCACGCAACGAACACTGAACAAGTAGTTGTCTTCACTGAGGTTCCCGTAGACGCCCTCGCTATTGTAGTTCATGATCCGGTTGTAGGCTAGGTTAGCAACGTACTCCGAGGCACTCCACCAATAGCCGTAGTTGCCAATAGTGTTGAATTTGCCGTTGGAACTGCCATAGCCGCCTGGCAGAGCCGCAAACCCATAGTCATCCGTGCCTGCCTTATAGCCTTTGCTAGTATTCCATCCGCTAATCGCTTTCAGCTTGGTTCCTGCATCTTCACAATTGCTATTGTCAGAACAATTCGGATTGACGAACTTCATCAAAACATTCCAATCTTTATCGCTTGGCAAATGCCAGCCGCTAGGACAAGCTGTTTTAGCCGTATTCCAATCATACAATCTTCCATATTTATCGCAGTTGGCAGGTTTGTTGTCATAGCACTTGGAACCGTCTGCATTATAATTCAAATTCTCCGCCATCCAAGTTTGCTTACCTATCACAATCATTTTGTATTCTTTGCCATCGCGGCTGCCTATAAATGATTTTCCACGGACATTTGCGGTCGAATTCATACCATTATGCTTACTTGCATAATGGCTGTGAGTGTGCTTTACCTTCTCATTATGCTTTAATTTTACATCAACCGCTTCCCTGCCTTTGCCAATTTCCACCTTGGCACACAAAGGGACAGAACCGCTGAAAGGCGTTTCCCCAACTTGTTTGCCGTTCACAAAAACAGGTTCGCTAACGGGTTCGCCGTTCTTCTCCGCACTCAGAGCCAAACCGCCTTTCTTTAGCGTTATATTACCTGCCATATCAAAAATTTCACGCTTGCCCTTGTTTATACCCACATCAAAACCTACGTTCTCATAACACTCGTGATTCAGCCTTACCGTGTATTTGTTCGGAGAAAGCCTGATTTCTCCCAAGGAATTGGGCTTGCCATTTATTGACAGATCCCATTGCCTATCATTACCTATACCGTCCAAGTAGGCAGACTTTATCTCCAAAACACCAAAATTGGATTTCAATTTTATAAATATATTTTGGTTGTTGTAGGTTATTGAAACTGTAGTATCTGCTGTTTCGTATTGTTCCAATGCAGCGAGGATACGAACATTGCCTCCGTGAAGCTCCGCCTTGCAAGGTGTTTTTGCGCATTTGGAAGACGGCACACCATCAAAACTCAAAACCGCACCTGCGGGTTCGGTGTTTAAATTTACCAAATAGTTCTTTTCTCCGCCTAGCTCATAATCTGCCGCTTTCTCCAAGCCGCTGATACCACCTGCGATAGAAGGAGAAGCTACTGAAGTGCCCGATACTCCCGGCATCTTTTGGAACAAAGCTGGTGCCTTTTCGTCTATTATAATTAGTAAACCGAATATGTCTTTAGAATTGCCCATAAAAGAACCTATCAGATTTCCACTCTTGCTGTTGTAAAGCTCAAAATTTATGGACAACTGCTTTCCAAAACGCCCTATATGAGCTTGAGCCACATAGTCCGCACTTACCTTCCTGCCAAGTTCCGCCAAACAAATTGCCGCCTTACATTCTTTCATAGCTCGTTCCTGTGAACCTAAAAAAGCAATTATGCTCTCCGTGGTCATAACACCGTAGCGTTGTTTTGGCAAGATATTGACCGCCGTCTCGCGTAGCCTACCAGTTAAATAAGCCAAATCGGAAGGCTTAATGGAATCTCCATCATCCACCGTGTTAATTATAGCAACTCTCTCCTGCTGCTGCCCATAGGCGGCAAAAGCAAGCAGTAGCAGAATGAAAAATTGTTTATTCAAGTATCGGTTATATTTTTGCATAAATTATCTCTGCCCGTTAATGTAGAAAACGTTTTTTCTAAGTTTAAGGCTGATGATTGAATTTGATGCGGCTTATAAAAGAACAAACGGGCAGTATTTTACGCAAAATAACCCGTTTGAAAACCCCGCTTTTATGGAATGGAGCAAAGCTTGCGATTTGCGGAATCAAATAATACTGGAGCCTTTTGCAGGGGCGAATAATCTTATAGATATGCTGAAAAGTATGAAATTGTGCAGAGACTCTGTTTCTTATGATATTGAACCAAAAAGCGACAATGTTTTACATAAAGATACTTTGCTCAATTTTCCAAAAGGGTATAATGTCTGCATAACAAATCCTCCGTACCTTGCAAAAAATTCAGCTACGCGGAGAAAACTAAATTACCCGAATACCAATTACGATGATTTGTATAAATACGCACTTTCAAAATGTTTGGAAAGTTGCGAAAATGTTGGGGCTATAATTCCCGCATCATTTTTAAATTCCGGTCTTTTTAGGCACAGATTATCGCATTATATTTTGCTATCATCAAAAATGTTCGATGATACCGAACATCCTGTATGTTTGGCATTGTTTAAAAAAAATAGCAAGCGAATAAAAATTTACGATGGCGAAAATTATATAGGTTTGCTAAGCGACTTGGAAAGAAAGCTCCCGAAGAACAACGATAGCTCGGATATAAAATTCAACGATAAAAATGGCAAACTCGGTTTGATAGCAATAGATAACACAATTGAGCCATCTATAAAGTTTATCAGAGGCGAGGAAATTTCACCTGATAAAATTGAGGTTTCTTCTAGGAGCATAACGAGGATTACAATAAAAGCGAAAAATATAAACGCACTTATAAAGGAGTTGAACAACAACCTTAACAAATTCAGAGATGAAACGGCGGATATATTTCTCACTCCTTTTAAAGGAGTGAGAAAAGACGGGAGATTTAGAAGGCGGCTTGATTTTTCTATGGCACGGTTGTTTATAGATGAGGTGGCTAGGGGAGCCATACCTTCCGCACAAATATAAGCACCAGCATAACGATTTGCCAAAGCCAAGTTGGGAGGTCGTTGATTGCGGCTTTTTTGGGGTTTGAGATATGGGGAGTTGGGCTGGTTTGCGGCGCGACACGCTTTAGGAATCTGTTTTCACTTATTGCCAAAATTGCCAGAAAAATGCCGTAAATTGCACAGAAGCCAAGCGTTGCGAACGAAAAACCGGTGTGAAAAAGCGCAAATGCTGTTCCAGCCATAAAATTTGAAAGGTAAAGAGGGTGTTTTATATACTTATACGGACCTGTTTTCACAATCTCATCGCAAACAAGTTCAGCTCCTCTTGAATGTTCGCCTATGTGCAGCCTTGCCCAAATTCTCAAAAAAAACGCAACCAAAAAAATCGGAATTCCAAAATAACAGCTCGGCTCAAAAGGAGCAGGCGGCAAGAGCAAAAGCAAAAGCCCCAAAAAAGCTGTTATTATTCCGCGGTATTTGTACATTCATCAACTCTTAACTCAATGATGCTCCTGTAAATTTTTCTGCCTTCTTTTTTATATTTTTTTTCAAAACCCGTTTCTATGCCAGCTGTTGGCTGTGCGGTGTTCTCTTCCAGAATCTTTGCGTTGGGAAAATTGCGAAAGGTTTTAAGAGCTAAGATGTTGTATTCTTCATGGTCTGTTGCCCAGTAAAAAAATTTTTGCCCAAGTTTTAAAACTCTGTAAATTTGTTCCAAAAATCCTTCCCGTAAAATCAGGCGGTTCTTCTGTTGGCGGCGTTTGGGCCAGGGATCCGGAAAATACATATGCACTTCGTCTATGGAATTGCTGGGCATTAAATCCCTTAAAAAATAGAATAAATCACCTCGCATCACGGCAACATTTTTCAATCCAAGTTTTTTCAATTTTCTAGCGGTTAAATTTGCGCAGAATAAATCCCATTCCGTTCCTAAAATGCAGCTTTGGGGGAATTTCTGAGCATACTGCCTTAAAAAAGCTCCCTTGCCAGAGCCTATTTCCAAAACCAGTTTGTCTGCATTTTTCTCTTCAAACAACGTCTCTGGAGACAACGGTTGAAAATTTTGCGGTTCTGTTAGAGGTATGGGTTTTTGAGATATGCTGTCAATTTCCAGCATGTAATGCCACAAAAATGGCAAATCATCGTCTTTATAAAATTTTCGCTGAAACTCAATCAATTTTTTCTTTCCGCCATTGCTTCAAAAAAATCTTTTAACAGGGTGTTTATATGGCTCGGAGGCAGCTTTTCCAAAATTTTTGCCGCTTTTAGCAAATGGGAATACGCTACGCTTTTTGCCTCTTCAAAACAATTTGCTTTTTTCAATTTTTTAACTATCAAGTTAGCGGTCTTTGGGTCAGAGGCATTTTTTATCAAATTTGCCATTTCGTCCTTTGGATTTTTTTGAAAATAGAGCAAAAGCGGCAGGGTTATTAAACCGTTTTGCAAATCTTTAAAATTCTTTTTTCCTAGGTTTTTTGCGTCTATGCCGTAATCCAAAATATCATCTATTATCTGAAATGCTATTCCAAAATGCAAGCCTAAATTTCCACATTCTTCAACTATTTTTTCATCGTAGCCCGCTAAAATTGCTCCACTCTTTGCACAAGATATAAGCAGAGAAGCCGTTTTACCCTCCACTATCTGTATATAATCCTCGTAAGAAATGTCTATGTTTCCAGATAAATCAATTTCCAAAATCTCTCCAGCAACGAGCGAACTCGCAGCATTTGCCAGGCTTTGAGGAATGCGGCGGTCGTCTTCTTCAAGGACAAAAATCAGCGATTGAGCGAGCATGTAATCGCCTACCAAAACCGCAATTTTATTCCCAAAAGAGGAGTGCAGGGAATTTTGCCCCCTGCGAAATTCGCTCATATCTATAACGTCATCGTGTATAAGGCTTGCCAAGTGCAGCATCTCAACGCTTGCCGCTGCTTTTGCCGCTCTCTCCAAATCCTTTATGCCACCATTGCTACTCGCCAAAAGAAAAAGCAAAATTGAGCGCAACCTTTTCCCCGGTCTCTCTATGGTCTGTATAAAGTGCTTTCTCAACTTCTGCGGAGAATTTTCAGCAACATCCCGCATCATCTTAGCCGAAAGATCCAGCGCAGGTTGAACCAAATTTTTTGCTTCTTTAATTACATTATGATACTTACTTGAAAAAATCAAAATTACCTCTTAACTTCCCCGCTCTTTTTTGAAAATACACTACCCGGATATTGAACCCTTGAATGTGTGCTACCTTCCAATGCTTGCAAAAATCCTTCGCCAAGTTCTTCTAAATCTTGTATGGTTAAACCCGATTCATTTAACTGGTCGTCAAACATTTTATCTTCTATGGTTTTTTGAATCATGTTTGAAAGGTCATCTGGTTTTGCGTTTTGCATTGAACGGCTTATCGCTTCTATGGAGTCTGCGAGCATCAGCACTGCGGCTTCTTTGCTCTGCGGGATTATCCCTTTATAGCAGAAGTCGGAAAATTTTATCTCTTTATCAGGGTACATCTCTTTTGCCTTGTTGTAAAAGTAACTGGCTACACTAGTGCCATGATGTTCTCTTATGCCAGCAGCCACTGGACTGGGAAGATTGTATTCTTCGGCGAATTCTATTCCCATTTGAACATGAGACCTCAAAATTTTCATAGAGTCGCTCGGCGATAAATTGTCATGGGGATTATAGCCAAATCTCTGATTTTCCGTGAAAAATTCCGGACGCATAATTTTACCTATGTCGTGGTAAAGTGCCATAACCCTTATCAAAAGGGTATTTGCTCCAATGCGTTCGCCTGCTATTTCCCCTAAATTCCCAACTTGAATACTGTGGTAAAAACTGCCCGGAGCGTATTCCAGCAAATTTCTCATAAGAGGATGGTTAAAATCTGAAAGTTCCGCTAGCCTCAAGTTGGTTGTTATTTGGAAAATTCTCTCAAAAACATTGCAGAATACAGATATAAATGTCACGCATATCAAGAAATTCGCTGCCCCTAGCAAAAAATTCTGCCAGTAGGTAGCCCAAGACATATTGCTCTGCAAAAACAAAATACTCGCAAGTGCCACTGCAAATAGAACAAGCCCGGTGCCTAGAGCTTGCATAAATCTCACCCTGTACCTTATGCGGTTTACTATTAAACACATCGCGAATGATATGATATAAGACGCTATGCACAGAGCTAAATCGTAACCTGCAAACATTCCAAAGAGCACGGAACTCCACATAGCAAGCGCACCAGCTATTCTTAGCGGGAACAGAACCGATGCCAATACAGGCGCGAAGGCGAAAGGATAAAACCAAACTGGATTTAAATACTCGTTTTGAATGAATGTCAAAAGGAAATCATGAGCAACACGAAACATGATAACCTGAATTATCACTATCACAGTTATAGCCCATATCTGCAAGGGGCCAATACTTTTATTATGGCGAAAACTCCACATATTCATACAGAGCATTGAAACGATGAGCAAAAGCAATATGCGTTGCCCATAAGGAGCTGTATATTGAACTTGGGAGGCATCTTTTTGAAGAGCATTTTGCATTGCCTCCAGTTTTTCCAAGATTTCTTTTGTTATTATTGAGCCTTGCGATACTATTTCCATACCGCGGGGGATCATTCCCTTTGATGTATTAACTTGCAAAGCAGCTTCCATTCTGCGATTTTCGGTTTCTTTATCCAAATAAAATATATTCGGAGATGCGAATACGTACAAAACTTCATAGAATGCGCTGGATATTCCGAGGTTTGATTTAAAAGCGTTTTGATATTTGTCCAAAATCGCATCTATCAAAAATTCCTTAGGACGGATTGAGGAACTTCCCACTATGGAATCTCTGTTATTTCTAATCAATAGAACTTCGCCTCTTGAATACAGTATATAATTAACGGAATTTACGTTGTAAGATTCTTCGAACATTGCAACATCCTTGCTTCTCTCCGCTATCAAAGTGTTTGAAATACCTTGCGAGAGCATTGAGTGAAAAATAGTTTTTAAAGTATCTCGCAACGCCTCATTTTGGATCAGCTGATTCAGTGCGGTAGATGAAATTTTACGGACAAGAGATTGATATAAATCACCTGCGGAATTTATTTTTTTCTGATCTGCCGTATTTGCGCTTATCTCTTTTTGCAGGTGGCTGTAAGTTTCTATTTGCGACATAAGCAGATTAAAATCTTCGGAGAGTTTTTTAGTGGTTTCTTCGTTATACTCAAACACAGGATAAACCTTGTCTCTGGCTTTCTTTTTTTCCTCTTCCAATTCCTGCGGATTTTTTAGAACCTCAAATGATATTGGAGCAATGATGGAGCGAGTACTGCTCTGCCCTATCATTGGCAGTTCGGATTTCTGCGCTATATCCCTAACTGGGAATAAAATCATGGTGAATGTTGTGAACACTATGGTGCAGATTACGAAATGGAAAAAGGGTTTGTTTATCATAATTTTATTTGTTGAAGGCTACATAAGCGATTAAAAGTGTGGATATAGCTTGCGCAATTGTTCCAAAAGCACCCACAACCTGGGTCCATACCACAGGTTCTGGCGGTTTTCTATACGGTACAAAAATTTCCGAACCTGGATCCGGTCCTCTTTCCGCATTAGAAGCCAATGCTACTGAGCCATTTGCATATTTTATCATAACTCTATCTTCGTCTCCATCAATGCTTACTCCGCCTGCTTGATTTAAATACCACCTTACGTTTGCGCCTTTTTTCCAAAGCACATTTGTCGTTGCACCAACATGTCCCCAAATTCTAACGGAAATTGGTCTCTGCGGGATATGAATGCTATCGCCGTTCATTAAACTCACATTGTTGCGAATCTCTCTTTTTAAAACTTTTGAAATATCTATGCCAACCAAGCCAAGCGTTACGTCCGCTGAGTCTCTTTCGAGCATAGACCGTCTAAAGAATTGGGCTCCATCTAAATAGGCTTCATCCAAAAAACCTCCTGCACGGTTTATCAAAGATTCCAAAGATTCGTCTGGATGGTTGAGGCTATAAACTCCAGGTTTTTTGAAAGCTCCGGCTAAAACCACAAGTTCAGGTCTGTAAAAATTTGAATCGTAAGGAATTTCAACATGGTCCCAGGCATTTAATTTTATCTTTTCGTTGTTGTGGTTATCGTAGCTCGGGTTAACGGAATATTCGGTATTTTTTACCATGCGTCCATCTTTATTCAAGCGACCTATGGAAAGAGAACTTCTTTTGCTCTCCGCGAGGTAACCGCCAGCCAAAAGCACCAAATCTTTTGCGTCCATTCCATCGTAATATTGATAGTAACCCGGTTTTGAAACGGCTCCGCCAATGCTCACAGAATCGGATTTGAACATCTCCTTTGAGCTATAAACAACAAGCGTATCTCTGGATTTAATTTTGATGGATTCTTCGTCTAAATTTTGGGAAAACATTTGATAACCGCCTTGCGGCAAAGCTCTGAGCACGTGTATCCTGCCCGAATATCCAGCATCCAGCAAACCCCCGGAAACCTCAACTAAATTTGCGGCGGTCATGCTGTCTTTTAACTGATAAGTACCCGGATATTTTACAGCTCCTAAAATAGTGGTGTTGAACACAGATTCTTCAACGGATTTAAAAACTCGCAAGGCATCGCCGTTTTTTAATAAAAGTGATTGTTTGCCGCTTATATAATCGTTTGGCTTTGATATAGTTTCGTAATCCTTTTTGCCATTCGGATAAATTCTAGTCAGCACCATGCTCTGTTCCGCTGCGTCAGGGTTTATGCTTCCAGCAAAGGAGAGGAGCTGTGCAACGCCTTCGCCCTCTTTTAACTCGTAAATTGCAGGCCTGCCAACAGCGCCATCCACCTCCGCTAAAATTTTAGCCCTCGGCAAAAATACTATGTCCCCATCTAACAAGGTTGCTCTAGTCGTGTTTTTCCCGTGCATCAGGTAATCGTATAAATCCACGTTGAAAATGCTATCTTTGCGGGCAATTTGAACGGAACGAACGCTGCCATTTGGATTTGGGCCTCCCGACATATAGAGAGCTTGGAAAACAGTTGTATTGCCGTAGAATACATAAGCACCGGGCTTTTCAACTTCACCCAAGAGAAATACCTTTACAGGGCTTAACGATTCAAATCGCAAATTTATGAAGGTCTGTCCGCTTTTTATTCCGCTATAAACCTTTGAAAGTTTTATCCTTAAAATACTCTCTGCTTCTGCAAGCGTCACTCCGTTTAGCGAAACCAAGCCAACGGATTCCACATTTATCTTTCCCTGATTGTTCACCCTGAGCCTGTTCTCTTTTTCCACTGCGCCCCAAATTGTCAGCACAAGTTCGTCCCCGGGTTTTATAGGGTAATCACCGCCAACGCCGGATGTTACGCCAGAGAATATGGATGGATTTGCTGTTTTAAAAAAAGTCGATTCATAACGGCTTAGAACCGATGCGTCCTTAGGCACTCTTTTTTTGCGAAGAACTATCCTCTTTTTCCCGTCCGGGGTTGTTTTTCTAACCTCTTCTATATCGTTGTAAAGAGGCAGGCTGTCTATAGGTATGGTATCTATCACCATAACAAAAGACATAGTATCTGGCGGCGACACTGGTTTTCCGCGCGCAGAATCTACGCCTAAAAACAAATTGGTGGAATCAATCCTTTGAAATATAGAAGCAGTTGAGCCTCGCTGTCTCTCTTGCCCCATCATTTGCTGGATATAATGCAATTCTGCCGCAGAAGGTTGGGAGCCTCCCGTTTGTTGCGTACCCCCTCCCATCATATTCTGCATCAGCAATTGTTCTCCTAGCCCGCCACTATTGGTTTGAGAAAAAGCCTTTACCCCAACCAAAACCAATAGAATTATCAAGCTTTTAAAAACGCTATGTCTAATCCTCATCTCTCAGCTTCTCCGCTATGCTCCTTGCGCTTTCTGTTTGCGCAGCTTCATTCGTCGGTGTTTCTTGCAATTTCTGTTCCATATTTTTGCAGTTGATCATGGTGCCTGAGTTTTCCAGCCAATGGCGAATGCCTATTGAAAAGATGGTTTTTTTTGTTGTGCTGCCGTTAAACGGGCTTAGAGCTATATGCTTTGGAATCTTGTCCAAACCGCTCGCTTCTTTTGGGCTTTCGTCCCATAAGTCCGCAGCTACGGTTATTATAAGTTCAAATTCATCTGCCCGCTTTAAAAGCTCGGATAAATTCGTGTTTATGCCAGCTTTTTCAAGGCCGGCTCTGTTTGCAACCGGGTCGCCAGAACGAGCTATACCATCCGCTTTTTGAATAGGCAAAAGCGAGCCGCCAAAAAGTTCTGCTGTGCTGCCAAAAGACTCCGCTAATTTTTTGAATGCGGCAATGTCTTCCATTGTGCAAGAACCGCCAAGAACTATGGCTTTTTTTCCTTTTGTTTCTTTTATTATTTTTGCTGCTTCGGAAACATTCCCCCCCAGCAATCTATTTTCGTGAATTTTCTGAGCTACATCTTTTGCCGCATTTGAAAGCCAACTGCGGTTCACTTCCGGGTTGCAACGGGGCATAACCCTGTACACAACCCCGTCTGCGTGGTCTGCCCATATATTTGCGCCAAGGGAATCGTCCATGGATACAGTTGGAATTCTGCTCAAAGCCCAAACGCGCTTTCTAAAACGGAAAGCTTTGTCTGTCAACGCTCCAACGGGGCAGATGTCGGTTACGCATCTGTCGTAAGGGTGGTCTAATTTTTCGCCGGGGAAGGTTGTGATATAGGTGTGCCCGCCTCTTGCTGCCAACTGCAACTGCTCGTCGCCTGCAACACTCCGCATAAATCGGACGCATCTGCTGCATTGAATGCAACGTTCTTCGTCCAACGCAATTCTTGGCCCTAAATCAATTCGTTTCCCACCTCTGTGTTGTCCTTTGCCATCCGTTGAGGAATGTTCGGGGTTCCCGTGGTATTGTTTGCCAACGTCGGGGTTCAACCTGCTATTCGAAGCCCCTGCTATCATGTAGTTTTCCTGCAAAAGGCATTCGCCTGCCTTGTCGCAGATGGGGCAGTCCAGCGGATGATTCACGAGCAGAAATTCCAAAACCGCTTTGCGCGCCTCGGCAACTTTTGGGCTGCTCGCAGGAGTTGCAACCTTCATGCTCGCACGGACAGGCGTATAACAACCGATGGTTAGTGCCATTCCTCTGGGGCCGTCCACTTCAACTAAGCACTGGCGGCAGTTCCCGCTAACGGGCAAGTCTGGGTGGTAGCACAAATGCGGAGTTTCTATGCCAACCGCTTTGAGGGCTTCTATAAGGTTCTTGCCCTCCGGAACCTGAACTTCTTTGTTGTCAACAGTAATGGTTATCATGTTCATCCCCACCATCCCTGCGGACGATAGTTCGCGTTTAGCCTTGGGCTTGCGTGCTCTGGATTCTTTAAAATTGCCTCTTCAAATTCACTGCGGAATTTTTGCAGATAGCTTTGCACGGGAGCAGCAAGGGCGGCTGCGAGTGGGCAAACCGTTGTACCGGTGAAGCCAGTGCAAAGGCTATCTAAAAGCTCTATATCTCCGTCTTTGCCTTTGCCGTTTGCAATGCAAGATATTATCCGCTGAACATAGCCCGTTCCTTCACGGCAAGGGGTGCATTGCCCGCAAGATTCGTGCGAGTAAAATTTGCCAAGTGTGTTCAGCATTTCAACAATGCTGTGGGTATCGTTAAAGGGCATAACCGCACCGGAACCGAACATGGTTCCCATCGCAGCAAGGCTTTCGTAATCCATATTCGCTTTTTTACATTCCTCAACGGTTAAGACCTGAGTTGATGAACCACCCGGTATGCAACCTTTTAAATTGCCGACTATGCCGCCGCAATACTCTTCGCTTTCCAAAAGTTCCATTAAAGGGATGCCGAGCCTCGCTTCATATACCCCTCTTTTTTTCACATCGCCGGAAATGCAGAATACTTTTGTGCCACCCGCTTTGGGTGTTCCCAATTTCTGATATTCTTCAGGGCCATTTTCCAAAATCCAAGGCAGTGCCATTATTGTTTCAACATTATTGACGCAGGTAGGCATATTCCATGCACCGTTCACCGCAGGGAAAGGCGGCTTTAAGCGTGGTTGCCCTTTTTGCCCTTCCAAGCTGTTTATCAAAGCGGTTTCTTCGCCGCATACATAAGCCCCAGCACCTCTATGCACCGCAATATCCAAGCTATACTTTGTTCCGCCTATATTATTTCCCAAGAGCTTTGCTTCGTAGGCTTCTCTTATAGCTTGGGTCAGGGCTTCTATCGCTGGCAAAAATTCGCCGCGGACATAGATGTAGGCATTTCTTGCACCGAGTGCCCAGCCAGCTATTATCAATCCTTCAATTAAACGATGAGGGTCTTCTCTCATCAAAAAATGGTCTTTAAAAGTACCCGGTTCGCCTTCATCTGCATTAACAGCTATGTAAACAGGCTTGTTGCCCCTAGGCACAAAGCTCCATTTCATTCCGGTTGGGAAGCCTGCTCCGCCCCGCCCTCTAAGACCAGAGCGCTGAACCAAATCTATAACCTCAAATTGCGACAAATCAAAAAGACGGCTGCCTATATTTGAATAGCCACCCAATTTTTTATAGGTTTGAATATTTTGGGCATTTTTCCCAAAATTCTGCGTGCAGACTTTCATAGAAAGGGTAATTTAGAAAATTACACCTTGAACTTATCCATAGCAGTACGCAACTGCCCAGCCATTTGGGATAGTTTATCCGCGTTTTGCTTCACTCGCGAAACTTCCTGCGAACTCTCTTTTGCCGCCTTATTCATACCGGCAACATTTGAGCTTACATCACTCGCTCCCTTTGCTGCCTCGCCAGCGTTACGTGCTATGTCCTTGCTGCCTTTGGCTACCTCTTGTATGGATCTGGATACGCGTTCTACGCCTTTTGCCGCCTCGTCAGCGTTGCGGGCTATGTCTTTGCTACCTTCGGCTACATCGTGTATGGATTTGGACACGCGTTCTACGCCCTTGTTCGCTTCGCCAGCGTTGCGTGCTATGTCCTTGCTACCTTTGGCTACCTCGCCTATGGACTCGGCTACGCGCTTGGCTCCGGTGTTCGCCTGCGATACATTGCTCGCTATCTCGTTGCTAGCCTTTGTCTGCTGGGCAACGTGGTTGGAGATGGCTTCAACGCTTTCGTTCACTTTTACAATTATGCCGGAGACATTGTTTATAGCCGTCACTGCTTCGCTAGTACTCATCTGTATGCCATCTATGCGGCGGGCTATGTCGTCGGCACTACTCGCGCTCTGGTTTGCAAGTTCTTTGATTTCCCCGGCCACAACTGCAAAGCCCTTGCCGGCCTCGCCCGCAGACGCTGCCTCAATGGTTGCGTTCAAAGCGAGAAGGTTTGTCTTGTCCGCTATCTTTTTGATTACATCGGTCACTTGACCTACCTCTTTGGCGGCCTCGCCCAGCTTGCTCATAGCTTCGGTTGCTTCACGAGAACGGTTCGTGGCATCTCCGGCTATCTTGCGGGCATCACTAGCGTTGCTGGATATTTGGTTGATACTTGCGCTCATCATATCTATCGCGGCGGCTACGGTGTTCATATTTGCGGACATCTGCTCCGCTGCACTGGCTACCTCGTTGGCATTAGCGGAGGCTTCTTCCGCGCCGCTCGCCATCGCGTTGATGTTTACTCCAACCTCTACGACTGCACCAGCTACCTCGTTGGCATTAGCGGAGGCTTCTTTCGCACCGCTCGCCATCGCGTTGATATTTGTTGCCACTTTCACAACTGCACCCGCTACTTCGTCTGCGCTCACGGAGGATTCTTCCGCACCGCTCGCCATCGCGTTGATGTTTATAGACATTTGTTCGGTTGTGTTGGTTGCGGTATCACTCTGTTGAAGGGTTTCTTCGCTGTCTTTTGCAAGCAAGCTACTTACCGAAGATAGGTCTTCGGAAACGGAGACCAAGAGTTTAGTTATTGACTTTGCCTCACCTATGGGCTTTCTGAGCACACTCATCAGTTTGTTGAAATAGCCAGCCAAATCTCCAGTTTCATCTTTGGACTTTACTGGAATGGTCTGAGTTAAATCCCCTTCCCCTTGCGTTATGCCTTTAAGAGCTTCAACCATGTGAACCAAGGGTTTTGCAATGGATTTTCCAACGACTACGGCAATTATAATTGCAATTATAAAGCAGACAAAGCCTGTCAAAATCATAACCGTGGTTATTTCAGACAAAGTTTCTCCCACCTCATGCTTATCCACGTTTAGGAAAATTATCCAAGGATAGCCAGGAACCTGCGAATATGTACCTATTAGCTCTTTGCCTTCGTGCTCGTACTCAGAGCCTCCGCGTTTTTTTTGGAGTGCAGTGGCTACTATTCCTGCTAAGGGTTTAATCGATGGGTCTTTCACCGCTTCTTTTATGGGATTGAACTGCTTGTTCACCAAGTCTTTGTTTCTATGAGCTATTATGGTTCCTTCTTGGTCTATCAAAAATGGAAAACCGCTTTTGTATAATGATTTCAATTCCGTCACAAGGTTGGAGAT
>JAITFO010000102.1 GCA_031281265.1 Candidatus Fibrimonadaceae bacterium | reverse complement strand
GTTATCCCAAGTGGGCTTGTGCGGGGCGGCCAGGCTTTGAACAAATTTTGGCTGAGGCGGCAAACTACAAAATTCAACGGCGTTCCATATATTGTGCAACGCGGAGCGGAAGCGGTTTTTACAGACAGCGGGCTTTCGCAAATCAAAAGCAATATCGACTATTACATACAAAACGCAAGGCTTATAGCAGATACCTTATCTTCGCTTGATATATGGTACACCGGTGGCAAAAATTCTCCTTATATTTGGCTTAAATGCCCTAACAATATGTTGTCTTGGGAATTTTTTGACTATCTGCTCGAAAGAGCAAATGTAGTTGGTACCCCTGGTACTGGTTTTGGAAAAAACGGCGAGGGCTTCTTTAGGCTCACCGCATTCGGAAACAGGGAGAATGTGAATACAGCTATGGAAAGGTTCAAAGATGTGTGCACGAATCTTCCAGCTTCTTGAGAGCCAAAGCGACTTCTCTCTCGGAAACTATCAAAGGCGGTAGCAAACGCAAAACATTTGTCCCAGCACGCAAAACCAATAAACCATTTTCTCTGCACGCTTTTATCAAGTCCGCAACGGGTTTCTCCGTTGTGATGCCCAGCAAAAGTCCGTAGCCGCGAATCTCGCCGAGCCATTTATATTTTTTTGAAAGTTTTTCCAAGCCGTTTTTGATTTGTTTGGAACGAGCCTCAACATTTGCCAAAAATTTCTTATTGGAAACCGTTTCCACAACGGCTAAACCTGCTGCGCAAGCAACGGGGTTGCCACCAAAAGTGGTTCCGTGGTCTCCGGCTTTCAGTGAACGTGCTATTTTCTCAGACATCAAAACCATTCCCAGCGGAAGCCCACCACCGATGGATTTTGCCCAAGTTGTGATATCGGCGTTTATCCCGAATTTCTCCGCTCCTGAAATTGCTCCGCACCGCCCCAAGCCAACTTGAATTTCGTCAACTATAACGAGGCATTTATTTTTTTTGCTGAGAGAATTTATCAAGTTTATAAAACTCTTGTTCGGTGCTAAAATTCCACCTTCTGCAACGATGGGTTCCAATATGATTGCAGCGGTTTTTGAGCTTACCGCTTTTTTCAATTCCTTTTCATCGTTCCATTCAACGTGAATAAAACCGGGGAGCATAGGTCCAAAGCCGGATTTTAATTTTTCCTGGCCAGTTGCCGAAAGTGCGCCGTAAGTTCTGCCGTGAAATCCGTTTATAAAAGAAATTATCTCTGTGCGTTTTTCGCCTTTTTCCGCAAAATATTTTCTAGCTAATTTTATAGCCGCTTCGTTTGCTTCCGTGCCGGAGTTGCAGAAAAAAGCCTTGCCCTTTTCTTTACCGAATTTGGTAAGTGAGAGCATTTTTTTTGCAAGCTCTATTTGCGGTGCATTGGGATATAAGTTAGATATATGAAAAAATCTCGCTTGCTGTTTTTTCACAGCTTTAAGTATAGCGGGGTGCAGATGCCCAAGATTATTGACCGATATTCCCGAAGTAAAATCAAGATACTCCTTGCCGTTTGTGTCACGCAATTTAACGCCTTTTCCGCTGACAAATTCAATGGGGGCTTTGGCATAAAGCGGTGCTATAAGCGCAGCATCTTGTTCTAGGAGTTTTTTCATTGAAAGGAATGTAGAAAATTTATGAGAAATAAAATGAACAAATCTGTCAGCATTTTCTATATTTTATGTAATGGACTCTTCCAAAAAAAAAGTTTACATAGAAACCACAATACCAAGCCTTATCACTGCTAGACCAAGCAGAGATATTGGTGAATTGTATCGCCAACAGATTGCTAGGGATTTTTGGGACGAAAGACATAAATACGATTTATATACGAGTTTGTATGTTTGGGAAGAATGCGCGAAAGGCGACAAAGAGGCGGCAGAGAAAAGACTGAATTTGATTAAGGATATTCCGCAAATTCCCAAATCAAAAGAAACAGACGATTTGGCAGAAGAATATTTTACGTATCTGCAAATTCCGCCAAAAGCAAAAACTGACAGTTCACATTTAGCAATATGCGTAATCAATAAAATTGATTTTCTTTTAAGTTGGAATCTCACTCATTTAGGAGATGTAGCTTTTAATAAAGTTGTGGAATATAATGTAATACGTAATTTATGGGTTCCTGGTTTATTAGACCCAGACACGTTTATGAGAAAAATGAAACGGGAGGAAGAAAATGGATAATCGCTATAACGATACCATAGAAGAAGTTTACCGTATTCGCCAAGCGATATTGGAGGAATACGGTGGAATGAAAGGGTGGAATAAGCACCTTGATGAAATTCGCCCACAGGTTGAAGCGATGGGTTTTAAGTTTTTAACCGAAGAAGAATGTAAAGAGCTTAGAAATAGGCATTAGCATTTACAAATTATGCACATTTTCGTAGGTTTAGGAAATCCGGGGCAGAAGTATGCAAACACTAGGCATAATCTTGGCTTTATGGCAATAGACCGCTTGGCGGGCGATAGCTCTAATTGGAAAGAGCAGTGCAAAGCGTTGACGCAAAAAATTTCTATAGCTGGCAAAACTGTTTTGCTCGCGAAACCTCAAACATTTATGAATCTAAGCGGAGAGAGCGTTTTGGCTTTGCTCTCGTGGCACAAAGTTTCTCCAGAAAATCTACTGGTATTTTCCGATGATGTGAATTTGAAATGCGGAATTTTACGTGTAAGACCAAACGGGAGCGCGGGTGGGCAGAACGGATTAAAAGATATAATATAAAAAATAGGGCAGAATTTTGCCCGTGTGCGTATAGGAGCTGGCTTAACACCTGTTAATTACGATTTAGTGAATTGGGTGCTTTCTGCGATAACAAAAGAGGACAAAGTTTTATGCGATGCCGCTTTGGACAAAATCCCAGCCTTATGCGAAACTTTTTTAACAAAAGGCATTCAAGAAACTCAGAATTTGTTTAATGCGAATCTCAAATAGCCCAACTATCATCCGTGAAATTAAAGGGAATTGTTGGCGTGGTATTGCCGCTTTTAATGGCTTCCCATTTCCAAGTAGCTACGGCATCTTTAATGGCTTTGTCAAATTTGTCATACCCTGTTGTGCTGGATACTATATTGATATTGATGATTTTACCGTTTGCAGCAACAGTGAATTTGAGAACAACTTTGCCGCTGAAGCCAGGTTTTTGTTTCAAATACTCTATATATAATTTATTCAAGGTCGGCATATTTTCATTTACAACTTGCATAATTTCTTCTCTTGAACGGCTTCCCGTATCGGTCGTATCTTGCTTTGCTCTCTTTGCCCCTTTTTCTTTGGTCAGCTCTTCAAACATCTCTTCAAATACATCGGCTTTGCTTGTACCTGCCAATAACAATAAAACCGCAAAAAAAAGCATAAGATTATTTTTCATAAGAATTAATATAGAAATGTAAATTTTTTGTATATTTCTGCTATGAAACACATATCTTTTCCACTTGCTTGTTGCGTCTTCCTTACTTCTTGTTTCTCCCCTGTTCCTATTACGCTTTATAAAGACAGCTATAGGGATAGGCAGATGGAAGAAGAAGAAAATGAATTTGTTGTTGTTACTAAAGGCAATGCAATTACCTCTGCGGATAGGGTCTCTGATTACGCTATTTTGCGTGCTGCCCAACTTATGAAAGAGGAAGGATTTGAATGGTTTGTTGTTTCAAAGGAAATAAAAGACTTTGCAGTTGGAAAAGCTCTTGCAATGGAAGCTGGGGGTGGATATGTAGCAACAGGTTTTGTTGATGTTCGCAATCCAGTAACAGGATTGCTTGTAACGGGATACAATGAAAAACCAGAATTGGAAAATAAAAGCAAATCCAAGGCATATAAAACGACTGAGGTTCTAAAAGAATTTGGGCATTATATAAATGAAGAAAGACCTAAAGAATTTGATGGAATGAAAACTGCATATTTTGTATTAGGTGCCGGATTAGTAGTTTCTGTGATATGGCTTTATGTATATATGGCATCGTACATGTCGGGTGAATAATCAGCTGTCAATTGACTTTTATATTGGCAATCGCATCTAAAATATCTTTTTTGCGGTTTTCAAATTTTGAGGTTTCACCAGTGGCTTCCACAACGAGCATTTTATTCCCGTTTGGTACTGCTACAACCAGATATAAATCCTGCCCTGTGCTGTTTGCAAATGAAAATATATAGCCCATAGTCGCTTTGCCGCTGATGCTTACATTCAAGGAATCTTCTTGCTTATAGTTTAAGTTCTTCATATTTAGCAAAAACGCCTCTCTCCAAAAGTCCATTGAGGCTTCCGATTTTTGCTTGTAGGCAGAAACCCTGTACAGAACTCCATCTGAACTTATGGCTCTGAATGTGTCGCCTTCGTTTTCGTTGTATGCAGCGAAATTTTCGGGGGCTTTGGCAATAAAAGAAGCGCAGGAAATTGTCTGAACCACGATTATCAGGATTATCAAGATTTTCAGGATTTGCAACATATTAAAAATCCCTCCGCAATGAATTTAGATTTGTTGAATTTATCCAGACAAATGGCGAAGTCGCTTGTTTTACTGGGCGGGAAAGAGGTACATAAGATGAGGAGTAAATTGCAACCCAGGCAAGGGTTGCTCTTCTCTCTATTGCGTGCAATGTCCCTTGCAAACGTTCTATCTGTGCATTCAAATTCACCATCTCGCGCTCAACGGATTGCAACTCCGCAAAGGGAGCGTTTTTTACCAAATCCATATAATTTCCCAAGAGTTTTTTTCTGGATTGTATCTGCGAAATCAATCTTTCCTTTTCCGTGCTTTTATCTATGCTTTCAAAACTTTTTTGCTCAATAACGGCAAGGCTTCCAATAGTAGATTGAACCTCCTGCAATGCTTCAACAGGGAGCCTTAGAAAAACAGAATGTTCTGTGAAACTCGTAAAATAACCGCCTTTGGATTCAGCCACATCTATTATCTTTTGAAAGACGTTATCCGTATTTGCGGTTTTAATGTGGAATTCAAACCGCTGCTCCACTTGCGCAAATACCTGAACCGCTATTAGCAAACCAACTGTTAGCCACTCTTTCATTTTACCCCCCTCAAAACTTCCAACACAGTTTCGGAGTTCTTTTTTTCAACCTCTATATTTGGGAAATAAGCCACAGCTATTCTCAAAGTTTTTCTATCGGATTTTCTCAATAGAGCTATGTAATGAACTTCGGGCACTGCGCCAAAACTTTGCAGGCGAATTAAGGCAAAGTTCTCTTCAATTTTAAGCTCTGTGGAATACCGAGTCTTAAAAGATTCGAGCATCGCTTCTGCCCAAAAAAGAATAGAGCCTTGCGGTTCGTTCTCCCATTCAAAGGCTTGGAATTTTGCATTAAGCGCAGAAGCTGCGCTCCATTCGCGTCTGGTATCTGCCGTTTCTATAAAATCTTTTGGAACGGAAAGTTTCAATGCCTTTTTTTCATTTGGAATGAAATTCATATTTGGCAAACCTGAAAACCATTCAAAGGCTCTTATGTTTGCTTTAGACGTAATGGCTGTTGGTATATTGCCAACCCAAAGGTTTATGGTGGAGAATGCGGCGAGGCGTAGCAGTTCCTTTTCTTCCAGTTTTCTTTGCTCAATTTGCTCGCTCACCCTTTGAATTTCCTTTAAGAGGGCAATTTTTTCCTGCTCGGTTCTTGCGGCGGCTAAGAGATGTTGCAGCCTTGAGAGAGTGCTTTCCGCTATTTTAAGACGGGCGGCGTTGTCTGCGTAGGCTTCTGTGATGTCGCTTGCGGATATGTTTTTGCTTGTGACGCGACCAAGCGTTAAAATTTGATTGAAAAAATTTTTGAACTCCGCCACGGGGATTTGCAAGGAGACATAGCCATTCCTGCGGTTAGTGACAGAGCCACCTTTTGCTTTTGCTCTTTCCACAACTGTGTCTATAACTGCTTCTGGCGTTGCGCTTTGCATATTGATATTGCCAGTGTAATTCACCATTCTTTCTTGACGTGGTGCCGATGCGGGCATTGGTGCTATGCTGTTGCCAGCGGCAAGTTCCATACTTTCCATACTAGATGCTTTGGCAGCTCTAATTCGCCCGCCAGCAACTCCATCGAAACTGCGCGACATCGACATCTCATACGTACCGCCCTCATCAGCGGAATCATATTCATATAAGATTTGGTCGTTTCTTGAACCTGCGCACGCCCAAAGCAAAAAAACAATTGATAATAAAAGTAAATAACGCACGGGGGTAATATAATAAATTGCGCTTACTATATTAATGCCTATGCCAAACAATATGTCTTTAATAAAAAACAAAGATACCGGCATAGAAGTTATTTTTCGCAAGGCTCTTTGGAAAGCAGGGTTTCGCTATAGAAAAAATTACAAGAAGCTGCCCGGCAAGCCAGACATAGCTTTGACAAAGCAAAAGATAGCTATTTTTTGCGATGGCGAATTTTGGCACGGCAAAAACTGGGAAGTGTCCAAAGAAAAAATAAAACGCAACCGTAATTATTGGATTCCAAAAATTGACAAGAATATAAAACGGGATTTTGAAACAGACAGGGACTTGAAACTCATGGGCTGGGAAGTTCTGCATTTTTGGGGCACGGATATAGAGAAGGATATGGCGAGTTGCATTGAGCAGGTTAAGGAAGCAATTTTTTACAGAGATATTGAGTGGGAGCCCTAAGAAGGAACGCCTTTGAATATATTCCGGCGGTGATATTCTAAAAATTTTTCACGTTTTTCATTTCTTTTTAGTTCAAATTTCTTATTATCTTGCAAACCGATTTTTCTCCAATTCAAAGGAGAAATATAAGGAGACGTATTAACTACACCATCGTTTTGAAAAGTGATAAAACCTTGGTCAAACAATCTATCGAATGTAGGGGAGAGCAACAACCCATTATGACGGTCAATTTTTTCCTCATCATTTGAATCAATCCATGGTTTTATGTGACTTGCTATTAATAGGCGTTCATCAGTTATTTTGGTGATGACACAACCTGCTGGAAATTCTTCCAATATAAGCTGTCTGTATTTTCCTTGTCCTTCCCGTGCTTTTTTCAATGTATTTTTCTTTTCATCATCAAATTTTTCCTGTTCAATTTCTTTTGTTGCATTTTTTATTCGTTCTACGCTGTTGCGTTTATCATAAAAATAATCAAGAAATGGACGAAAATAGAAATAATTTTTTCTATCCTTTGGATTTATGAGTTTTAATATTGATACATAGCTTATTTCCGGTAAAACAATGGTACGGAATAACTTATATATTTTATCTTCAGAATTAGATAAATAAAATCTGTCGCCACCAGCTTTGGATTCAGAAATACTAAAATATTCCAAAGGCTCTAATTTTGATACATCTTCTTTGTTTTGAGATAAATATTCAATGATATTTTTAGAGTATCCTTGTTCTTGTTCTTCATATTCAAATGAAGCTTCGTCTAAATATCCTTCCAAGTCTTGTCTTAAAAAGAAACAAACTATATCATGAAAATTATTAAAAAAATCTCTAAAATAATCTTCACGCTGTCTAGGGCCTATATATAATTTTGCCTCGCCATGTCCGCTACCAATTTTATTGCGAAAAACAAAACTATCGGCAATAGTAATCTTTTCCAAAACATCAAGCAAATAATATTCCGTTCCTAAAATAGTAAGAATATTAGGTGTTCCGAGTGTTAAATCGGTCATAGTAACTCCTTTAGTATAGCTATCAAAACATCTACAACAATACTATTGCCTGCCTGTTTATAAGCTTGGGTATCACTCACAGGTATTTTAAAAGAATCGGAAAATCCCATAAGACGAAAACATTCCCGTGGGGTTAGTTTTCTCAATTTGGAACCGCAAGTAATATAATTATCAACACCCGCACGATGCATTTTTGCCATTGTGGACAATAATGGACGAGCAACTTTCAAATCCGTTTCGGCTTTAGAATAAAAGTTTTTTGTACCTGTTGCCAAAACGTATTTTTTTACTTTTTCAGATAAATAATATTTGTTCATATCAATAAAATCTCCATGCCAATTGAACTGTTGGTTCCTCTTTTGGCACAAAGCAATATCACCATTGATTTGCGTATAGCATTTTTTTAAATTTTTAATATCCGTAACGAATTTTATGCCTTTTTCAGGTAAAAAATATTTAAAGTCAGGGTTATCCTCCAATAAATCGTGCATTGTAATTTTTAATTTTTGTTTTTGTGGAAATGTAAATATATTTTTCCCTCGCATGCCAACTACAAACAATCGTTCTCTATTTTGTGGTATACCGTAATCTTTTGCGTTTAGTACAGCGAATTTTACGTCATATTTTACAGATTTTAATTGTTCTTGTATTTTTTCAAAAGTTTTCCCGCTATCATTGGATAGAATACCTTTGACATTTTCAAAAATAAAAAATTTTGGCTCCATGTCTTTCAATACTCTTACAAATTCAAAAAATAAATTTCCGCGCTCGTCCGAAAAGCCGCGCCGCTTTCCTACTAAAGAAAATGACTGGCAAGGGCTACCTCCGACAAGTAAATCTACATTTTTATACTTTTTGCCGTTAACATCTTGAATATAATCCACCCATATTTTCTTATCTATTGGAAAGTTGGCTAAATAGGTTTCTTTGCAAAATTTATCAGGATCGCATGCCAAAACTATTTCATAAGCCTTCCCAAGACGTTGAAGAGCATGTTCTATAGATCCAATGCCTGTAAACAAAGTTGCTAACCGCAATTTATTTTTAGAAGAAACGAGCATAATGCGTAATATAGTAAATTTTGCAAAATATCAAAAATAAATATGTATATTTATACCTACATTTTAGGTATCGGTTCGCACAAATGAAATTTTTTCTCGCCATTTTCCTCTTCCCCACCCTTGCTCTTGCTGCTTTTTACGGTAATCAAAGCGCGGTGAAATGGAAAAGTGCAGAGACGGAGCATTTTTTGGTGCACTACCCTGTGGAATATAGGGAACGTGCGGCAATGGCAACTGGTTTTGCCGAGAGCGTTTACGATACAATAACTACTCGCTACAAAATTAAATTGCCAAGCAAAGTGAATTTGGTTTTCAATAACGGGCTTTTCAGCAACGGTGAGGCAAATCCGGTTTACAACATGATGCAAATTTGGCTAACGAACTGGGATTTTAAAGTTCGCGGCTCTCATTCTTGGATAAGCAATGTTGTGACGCACGAGTTCAGCCATTTGGCGAGCATACAAAATGCGAGCAAAACTCCGCTGCCCTGGATTCAGGGCTTGCAAATTTCCAAAAGCGATTTTCTCAATGAAAAAAAACAAATTGCTGTAGGAGTACACATTCCATTTACAATAATGCCTCTTTGGTTTGCAGAGGGCACCGCTCAATTTGAAAGCTACAGAATGGGCTTTGACCGTTGGGACACTCACCGCGATATGCTTTTGCGAATAGCGTTTTTAGAAAACAAGGTTTTGCCGCTGGAATTTATGGAGGATTTCAGCGAACAGGCTTTGGAAGCGGAACTCGGCCCATATACGCAAGGCTTTGACTTGGTGCGCTACATTGCGGAAACTTATGGTGAAGATGCTATCCCTGAATTGTGGAAAGACATGGGGAAACTCTCTAACTGGACTTTGAGCGGTGCACTTAGCGGAAGATTTAAAATCACGGAAAAGGAACTGTATAAAAATTGGAAAGAGAATAGAAAAGAGCATTACGAGAAAATTCGCAGTTCAATAGGCGAAATCAAGGCGGGGAAAAAAATAAGCGAAGGTTCTTTTTACAACGATTTTCTATCTCTAGCAAATGGCAATCTCTACGGGCTTTCAAATTTTGATGGCGATTTTTTTGACGGAGAAATTTTTGAATTCAAAGATTCTACACCAAAATCTTTTGAAGAGTTTGAGTTAAAAAAGCCTTATCTTTCGCAGGGCATGTCTGTTCGGCAAACTCCAGATGGATTGCTCCTCGCTTATGTTACTTATCAAAACAGGGACAAAAATGGCAAGCCGTATTTTGACATAGCCATCGCAGACACCCTTGGCAATAATCGCTTGGCCACTGAATTTGCAGACGCGGTTTATCCCGACATTTCCCCAGACGGCAAGCAAGTTGTCTTTGCGAGGCGAGAGGCAAACGGAACGAGATTTCATCTATCGATAGCCAACATAGAAACAGGGGACAACATGACCTTCTCCGAGGTTGATGTAATGTCGGAAACTCCGGCACAGCAACAAGGCGATTACAAAGATATAGTTGATCCGGTAACCTCAGAATTCAATATCTACAACCCAAAATTTTCCCCAGACGGAAAAAAAATAGTGTTCAGCTATTTTGATGGCACCAAGCGAAAAATAGGGTTTGCAAACTTTGATGCAGCTGGTTGGGATGGGAGAGACCCCAGTTGGAGTGCAGACGGAAAAAGCATTTACTACTCCAGCGATGAAACGGGAGTTTTCAACATATATAAAATAGATTTAGAAACTGGCGAAAAAAAACAGATGACAAATGTTCTAGGCGGTGCTTTCTCACCAGTTGAAAAAAAAGATTCCTTATTTTATATAGGCTATGATAGAGACGGGTTTTCTATTTATAGAGTTGAGAGTGGGGGGCAAAAAATTGAGAGTGAAGAATTGAATCAAGATGTAGGGGTGCGATTAATCGCACCTCTACATCTTGATTCAGACGGTATTTCCTTTGCAAACTCCGAACGAAACTATTTCCCAATTCCACGAATGCCAATTCTGATACCTCTGTTTGCTTTTGATGATAGACCGCCGGATTTTGGAGCGATAAATGTGGGAATAATGGTTCCAAAAATCGGGCTTGCATTTGGCTTGAACGACCCGCTTAACAAAAACTTTTTCCAGATAGCAGCATTGCAGCAAATAGGGAGCTTTGGGGAAGACAGCCAGAGCGATTTGCTTGCGAGTTTGGAGAACCGCAGTTTTCCAATTACCATAAATCTCGCATTTATGCGAAGCAACACGCCATCAAAAGATACTGTGTATCAAGAAGACCCTCGTCTTGAAAATGAAATCAGCGAATACGCATCCGAGCTTTACAACGCTTTGTTCTCAGCTTCTTATTCGCTTTTCAAAAAAGGCGATTCGTTAACAGTCTTTGGTTCTTATGACTGGGCGGCCTTTAACCTTTATCAAGATGATTTTAAATTTAGGTGGAATTATCACAAGAGATGGCAAACGGGTTTAATAGCAGGTTTGTCTATTGCCGATAGCGTTTTAAATTTACAGGGATTGTATTCCTTTTCCAATTCCGATTTATTTAGACCGGGAACTTTTGCCGAGAGTTTTACCTTCAGCGAAACGGGGGCAATAACTCCGCATTATAGGCGTTTTAATTTGCACGAATGGGCTGGTTCTGCAAAAATAAAAATCAGCAAACTCTCTTTTTCGTTTGCGGGCAGCGGAATTTTAAATTGGCGTAGTTCCGATTCGGATACTTTGGATAATTTTTACCTGCATCCTCTTGTCATTGAAGGTTATCCCATTTTGGAGAGTAGCGAGAGTTATTTTAGGCAGGGGATTGGGGTATTTTTGGCGGAGGCTCGCTATAAATACACAATTTATGAGGAGTTTAGAAAGAGATTTTGGATTTTCACCACGAGGAATTTCAATTTTTCGCCTTATGTGCAAACGGGTTCCGCTTGGGCTTCCCACCCATTCTCCACTCTTAAACACAAAGAAAACTGGCTGCGAAGTTTTGGCATAAACTGGCGTTTGGAAAACCGCCTGTTTTACACCGCGCCTTTCAACATAGATTTTGGGGTTGCAAGGGGCTTTGATAGCCCCAAAAGCACTAGGCTGAGAGTTGAAGTGGGAACGATATAGATCTGCCACGCTTAAAATAATTTTCTATATTATATATGCCTTTTTAAGGTAATCTTGTGAAAATCAAGAGCAGTCCCGCTACCGTAATTGTACAGGCAACCCAATGTGGTTGCCCGTACAAAAGCCGGAAAACTTGCTAAGGTGCGGAGCATCATAAGGTGCTTTGCAACAATGTTCCGAGGTAGAACCATGACCCAAAGAACCACTTTGGCTGCGTATAGACGCCCCATTTTCGCAAGTTTCATCGCTATTGTTTTAGCATTTTCCGCATGTTCAAACGGCAACGATGATAATTATAAAACACCGAGTTCTGGCAATTCCCTTTTGCTCAATTTCACAAGCGACTACGAAACAGGAGCGCTTCGTTGGATGGATATTAATTCCACAAGTCTTTCCGCTGGTGCCTTGTCTTTTAATCAAGATTCAAGAGTGTCTGTTGGTGGTGAAAACATATTCATTTTGGGAAATAACCCCGGTACTCTGTCTTGCATTTTGCCGCAGAGCATTGGCGATACAAGCCAAATAAAACAGAAAAGGCTTGAGGCAGATTATCCTTACGGAGTCACTGTTATAGGCAACAAAGGCTATATAGCTTTAAACGATGTGGATTACGTGCAGGTCTTTGACGTAAGCACGTGCACTCCGAGCGAGAAAATAGACTTGCCAATTTCCGTTGCGAACGTCTCTACTATCAAAGCGAGCGGTGATACATTGCTACTCACTTTGCAGAGATTGGAAAACTGGTCAGCGACAAAACCGGGACTTTTGGTTCTCATAAAAGCGAGCACAAAAGCCGTTATAGATATAATACCATTGAATTTCTACAATCCGAGTTCAAGCATTTTGAGCGATGGAAAGCTCTATATCTCTTTACAGGGAGCTTATAACGAAGATTATTCAATTGATGTAACAAAAACCGGGATAGAGGTTGTGGATTTGGCAACTGGAACTTCAGAGATTTTGGCAACAGGTACGGAACTTGGCGGCGGTGCTGGCAACATTGCGTTGGATGAAGCGAACAGAATTTTGTATGCAAGCGTTTCTGTAACTTGGGGGAGTGCTCCTGTTAAGCCAATAAACTTAACAGCGAAAACCGTAGGAAATGTTTTGCCAGATATAATTAATGCCTCTGGTGGGCTTGTTTTTGACAAAGAAGGGAAAAAACTTTTTGTTGGAGACAGGAGTTCCGGTCTTATAGTTTATGATACGGCTTTAAAGAAAACTACCATCATAGGTAACCAAGACCCAAATCTTCCCCCCTATTCGTTGGCTATTATCCGCAGCGGTTCTTAGCAGTATCGCTGAACTCTTCGTGGTAAATTCCATCAAAGCAAGCACCGCAGAAGTCATTTGGCGCACCGGTGCATTCATACATTCCCTTGACGCTCAAATAGCATAGACTTTCCACGTTGAGCATTTTTGCTATTTCGTTTGGGTTTAAGACGTTCGCCGCCAATTCTTCTGGGTCTGGGAAATCCATTCCAAAATAACACGGGAATTTTACGGGTGGGCTTGCGATGCGAATATGAACCTCTTTTGCGCCAGCTTCCCTTATCATTTTGCAGATGATTTTCAAAGTTGTTCCGCGCACGATGGAATCGTCAACCAAGCACACTTTTTTGTCTTTAAGCACACCTTTTATGGTGTTGAATTTCAGTTTTACTTTTTGTTCCCTCACATTTTGGGAAGGGTCTATAAAAGTTCTGCCAACATAATGATTTCTCAAAAGCCCTATCTCAAATTGTATTCCGCTTTCCTGTGCATAACCGAGTGCGGCGGTTGTTGAACTATCTGGGCAGGGAATTATTATATCCGCATCAACGGGGCTTTCTTCTGCCAATTTTTTTCCCATTTTTCTGCGAATTTTGTCGGCACTCTGCTCAAAAATTTTGCTATCGGGGCGGGCAAAATATATAAATTCAAATATGCAATGAGCTTTTCTCTCTTTTTTAATTAAAGACTCAGAGTGTATGCCTTCTTTGTTTATAGTCAAAAATTCACCGGGCTGAACATCCCTCAAATACTCCACGCCCAGCAAATCAAACGCGCAGGACTCGCTTGCTAACACATAAGAATTATTTCTTGTCCCTATGCAAAGTGGGCGGAAACCAAAACCATCTCTAACCACATACATAGTTTCTGCTGTCAAAAAGAGCAAGCAAAAACTGCCCTTGAATCTCTGAACCGCTATGCGAATAGCATCTGACAAATTGTCCGCTTTGGTGCGTGAAATTTCGTGCAAAAGAACTTCTGAATCCGATGTGCTTTGGAAGATATGCCCGTTGGCTTCCATCTCTGCGCGAATTTCGTGAGCGTTTGTTATATTGCCGTTGTGCACCACCGCCAAGTAACCCCATTTGCAGGTCACTAATATAGGCTGGGCGTTTGCGAGAGTGCGAGAACCTGTTGTGCTGTAGCGAACGTGACCTATGGCAGCAAAACTATTTTCAACTATGCTCTCCAACTTGCCGTTATTCACCAAGTTTGCAACCAAACCCATAACCTTGCTAACCCGCACTTTTTTGCCATTGGTAGAGGCAATGCCCGCACTTTCTTGCCCTCTGTGCTGCAAGGCGTAAAGACCTGTAGCTACGTTTCGTACAACATTTTCTCCGTTGAATATACCCATCACACCACATTCTTCACCGAGTTCGTCCGTCATGTTTTCCTCTTTTTGCCAAAGCCGTTTTCCGTGCCGTTCCAAAGCCTAACCATATTCGCCTTGTGTTTTACAATTACAAAAATTGCCACCAACCAAGATAGAGCTAGAACATAAATATCAACTTTATAAACTGGTAAAATGTCAGAAACATAGCCAAATGTTGCGAGTGCTGCCAGCAAAGCACAAGCACCTATGCTAGCTACCGACACATATTTTGTAGCAGCGAACAAAAGCCCCCAAAAGGCAAAGCAGGTTAGAGCTAGCACGGGTTGCAAGGCGAGGAAAATGCCAAGCGCGGTTAAAACTCCTTTCCCACCTCTAAAGCCAGCCATGCAGGTAAAGCTATGCCCAAAAATTGCGAACAAACCCGCAGTGATTGGCAACCATTCATAAATTTGCGAACCATCTTCTGCCAAATTCAATTGTTTTGCGATAAACACCGCAAAAAAACCCTTGGATAAATCAACCGCAATTACAGGCAGAGCGGGCTTCCACCCCAGAACTCTGAACACATTTGTGAGTCCGGCGTTTTTGCTGCCGTGCTCCCGAATATCTATGCTTTTGTAAATTCTAGCGACCCATACCGCACTTGGGATTGAGCCTAGCAGGTAGGCTATTGGCAATGCAAAAAATGAATCCACGGCTGAAATATAGTAAATGCTGCTTAACTTACAACCTCAATTTTACTCAATCAGCATTCCCCCCTTTGAATGGCGATTTTCAAAAAAAAATCACCATTCGTCCCCCCGTTTTTTCCGCTCGGAGAGCTAACGGGGGGAACGCCACAGCGAAATTCAGAGTTAATCAGTGGCTACTATAGAAAATTCTAAATTTTAGCCTTAGGTTTTAGAAGAAATTATGTCTTTTTCCGTCTTAAAAAATTCCGAAAATTCTCGTGCGAGGCTTGGGCTTTTGAAAACCGCCCACGGCGAAATCCCAACGCCTATTTTTATGCCAGTTGGAACCGCAGCGAGTGTGAAGGCAGTCTCACCCAGAGACTTGCAGGAAATTGGCGCAAAGATAATTTTGGCAAATACATATCATCTGCACTTGCGCCCCGGAACGCCCCTGATAGCAAAGATGGGCGGCATACACAAGTTCAACGGCTGGAAAGGCCCTGTTCTGACAGATAGCGGAGGGTTCCAGGTTTGGAGCTTAAAGGAACTTCGCAAAATAAAGGAGAATGGGGTTGAGTTCCGTAGCCATTTAGATGGTAGCAAGCATTTTTTTTCGCCAGAGAGCGTTATGCAGTCGCAAAGGGAAATAGGTGCGGATATAATAATGGCATTTGACGAATGCACGCCCTTCCCAAGCACAGCGGAAGAAGCGCAAAAATCCCTGAACTACACTAAACGCTGGACAAGGGCGGCAAAGGAATGGCTCTTTGAAAATCCGCCTTTGCACGGTTATCCACAGAAATTTTTTGGCATTGTCCAAGGCGGTATGCATCAGGAACTTCGCTTGCAGGCTATTGAAGAGTTAAAGGAAATTGAGCCAGATGGCTATGCCATAGGCGGGCTTTCGGTTGGCGAACCCACAGAGACCATGTACGAAATAGCTGAGCTTTGCACAGCGCATTTGCCGCCGGATAAACCTCGTTATGTTATGGGTGTTGGAACGCCGTGGAATTTGCTGGAATTGATTTTACGCGGCATAGATATGTTCGATTGCGTTATGCCAACGAGGAATGCTAGGAACGGGATGCTGTTCACAAGCAAGGGCATTCTGCACTACAAATCAGCAAGGCATAAGGAGGAGGATATTCCCCCAGATGAGAACTGCAATTGCTATACGTGCAAAAACTTTAGCCGTGCTTATATGCGGCATTTGATACATGCGGAGGAGATTTTGGTTTTGCAGCTTGCGAGCATTCACAACCTGCATTTTTATCTGAATTTAATGGCACAGGCAAGGGAAAAAATCGCAAGCGGAAATTTTGAATCTTGGGCTGCGGAGCAAATCCCTATATTGCAAAAAGAGGTTGGCGTTTTTTCTAATTTATAAAGTCCTAT
The DNA here is from genome assembly GCA_031281265.1 of Candidatus Fibrimonadaceae bacterium. Taxonomy (GTDB): domain Bacteria; phylum Fibrobacterota; class Fibrobacteria; order Fibrobacterales; family Fibrobacteraceae; genus Fibrimonas. The sequence goes on along the minus strand of JAITFO010000102.1, from coordinate 7,454 downwards.
TATGAAGTTTCTGCCACTCAAGGACCAGATGAGCCTGCTCATGCGCGGGGTTCAGGAAGTAGTTCCTGAAAATGACTTTGAAAAAAAATTGCAGAAATCCTTAGATACAGGCATTCCGCTACGCATAAAATTGGGCGTTGACCCCACCGCGCCGGATATTCATTTGGGGCATACGGTGGTTATGCGAAAACTGCGGCAGTTTCAGGATTTAGGTCACCAGGTTGTCCTTATAGTAGGGGATTATACCGCGATGATAGGAGACCCAAGCGGTCGCAACCAAACTCGCCCTCGCCTAAGCCATGAGCAGGTTATGGAAAACGCAAAAGAATATCAGGAGCAATTTTTTAAAATTGTGAAAAAAGAACAGACCGAAGTTCGCCATAACGGAGATTGGTTTTCTAAAATGTCTTTTGAAAAGGTTACAGAACTAGCAGGTAGCATAACCATTGCGCAGATGTTGGAAAGAGAGGATTTTAAAAACCGCTATGCAAATAAACAGCCGATAAGTTTGCACGAATTTCTTTACCCATTGATGCAAGGTTACGACAGCATTGAAATAGAAAGCGATGTGGAGATTGGCGGAACAGACCAAAAATTTAATGTTTTGCGTGGCAGGGATTTGCAGTTGCGGGAGAACAAAGAACTTCAAGTGGGTTTGTTCATGCCTATACTTCTAGGTACAGATGGCAAACAGAAGATGAGCAAGTCACTTGGCAATTATGTGGGCATAAACGAATCGGCGGATGTTATGTACCATAAAATCTACAATATCCCCGACAGTTTGGCAGAGAGCTGGTTTGAGCTTTTGACCGATAAACCTAAGAATGAAATTGCGGATTTATTAAAGGGCGATATTTTAGCGGCAAAAAAAGCCCTTGCCCTGGACATAGTTTCGCAATATCACGGCGAACAAGCTGCAGAGGCCGCTGGAGAAAAGGAAAAATCTGTACATAGCGGTAACATAGACTGGGAAAATCCGAGCAGCTTGCCGGATGATGCCGTGGTAAAAGACGTTGAGGACAAGGATTATACGAATTTGGATATTTTAGACTTGACCGAGGCTTTTTCCAGCAAAGGGGAAGCCCGGCGGATGTTGGCAAATAATGGAGTGAAATTCAACGGAAAAATAATCACAAACGCTAACGAAAATTTGGATAGAAATATGGTTAAAGACCGTTGTTTGGTACAAATAGGCAAAAGAAAATTTTTTTTATTAAATTTTCAGAAACCCAAATAACTATGGAGTGATATGATACAGATAGCATTAAAAGAACTCCGGGCTGGGCATGTTTTAGCCAAAAGTATTTACCGCGACACGGGAGAGATAATGCTTTCATCGGGTTACCGGATGACTGGAGATGTAAGCACAAAGCTCGCGGCTATTGGCATAGACAGGATTTGGGTCTGGGAAGAGGGTTTAAACGATTTGGAATACGAAGATTTGGTTTCTGAAGTAACCATAAATCAAGGTGTTCTTTTGCTGAGAAAAACATATTTGGATTTTCGCTCAAAGCTCGGCCTTATTAGAACCAATTCCGAGGAAGTTATTCCAACTCCAGAGCAAATTTTAGCCAAACCGGAACAGATAAAAGAAGCGATGAATGTTGTGGCTTTTAGAAAAGTTGCCGCAGACATTTTTCAGGAACTTAAAAAAGCAGATCCATCTATTTTGCACATGACAGGTTCGCGCTCCACTGGCAATTTTTACCAGCAGCAATCCATAGATTGTGCCATTGTTGCAGCATTGCTCGCCAAACGCTACAATTTTGACCCAGATGAAATTGAAGATATGATTCTAGCGGTTCTGCTTATGGACGTAGGCCTAGCCCTTTTGCCGGATAATCTTTTAAATCCCAGTGCGAAGCTATCTCTAGAGGAATTGGAACTTAAAAAAAAGCATCCTGATTATGGCTTTGAAATTTTGCGGGCATGCAATGTTTCTCTGATTTGTGCAAATGTGGCGTTGCAACACCATGAACGGCAAGATGGCGGTGGTTATCCTCGCAAACTTACAGGCAGCAATAAACCGCCTGTACGCACAACAGGGCCTGCTTCTAAAGGCAAAATAAACCGATATGCGGAAATTGCTTCCGTAGCCTTGGACTACGTTTCTCTTATAGCTCCACCACCCGGCATAGATGCGCAAACCCCTATAAACAGCATAAAATTTTTAGTGCGGCTTTCTGGAGCAAAGCTCAATTCTTCCATTGTTGAAACCTTGCTTGCAATGATTCCTGTGTATAGCGCAGGTGACCGCATAATGGTAACTTCAGACCCAAGCGGCGAGTTAAAAGGCTATGTGGGCGTGGTGCTGCGTTCAAATTCAAGGGAGCAAAACCGACCCGCCATAGCTTTGATTTACAACAGCGCAGGTGAGAAAATCCCGCTCATACAGATAAATTTGTGGGAGAGAAAGGATCTTGAAATTAGAGAAGCGAAACTTGGCGAAACTGCTGGTGCCCAAGCTACTACTCAAGAAGAGCATCAAGATATTGCCGACGCTCTTGCCGATGCTCTTGTAGACGCTAGTTAAAAAATTCCTTTATCTTGTCGAGCAAGCCGCGTTCTCGTTTTTCATCACGGTCTTGCCCAAGGGAACTAAGTTCTTCGTAAAGGGATTTTTCTTTGCTGGATAAATTCTCTGGAATATGTGCCTGAATTTCCACGAAAAGGTCACCTTTGAAATCGGAGTTGTAGCCGGGCAAACCCTGACCGCGAACCCTTAATTGCGTTCCGGGTTGCAGACCTGCGGAAATTTTCACTTTCACTTCGCCATATAGAGTTGGAACTCTTTGTTCGCCACCCAAAGCGAGGCGGTAAACGGGAACCGGAATTTTGCAAAATAGATTCTGCCCGTCTCGTATAAAAAAATCATCGTTTTTTTCTTCTATATGAACTATGAGCGAGCCAGTTGCGCCACCAAACGCGCTTGCATTGCCTTCGTTGCGTAATTTTATATAATTCCCACTTGCAACTCCTGCTGGAATTTTTACCTCAATGGTATCTTCTACTTTAATGCGCTTTTGACCTAAGCAGCTTTTGCATTTGTTGGTAATTGCTTCGCCTGTGCCGTGGCACTCCGAGCAGGTGGCAACATTTACCACCTCACCAAAAATGCCCTGCATCCTGCGGCGCACTTGCCCTTTGCCCAAGCACATAGGGCAGGTTTTCATGCCTGTGCCGCCTTTGCCATTGCAATCCGAGCAAACTTTGTAACGCTTTATGCGAACTTTTTTTACAACTCCTTCAGCTATTTCTTTTAATGTAAGGGCAATGCCCATTTGCAAATCTTCGCCGGGCGCAGGTCCGCGTTTACGCGCTCCACCGCCGCCAAAATTGCTAAAACCACCGATGTCTGCAAAAATATCGCCAAAATGCGTGAAAATGTCATCAAAAGAAAATCCGCCGCCACTAAATCCGCCGCCGAATCCACCTCCTGATAAGCCTTCATGCCCAAAACGATCGTATTGCGCTTTCTTTTTTTCATCGGAAAGCACATCGTAAGCCTCGGCAGCTTCTTTGAATTTATTTTCCGCTTCCTTATCGCCAGGATTTTTGTCAGGATGATATTTTATAGCGAGCTTTTTATAAGCCCGCTTTATATCATCTGCGGAAGCGTCCTTAGGAACTCCGAGAACTTCATAGTAATCTTTTTTTGCCATTTCCTATTTCTTCTCATCAACAACTTCATAATCCGCATCTACGGGGCCGTCTTTTTTGTCCCCGCCGCTTTTGCAGTTGTCTCCGCAAGAGCCATCGCAGTTATCGCCGTGTTGATGTTCGCCGCCAGCTTTGCCGCCAGTTGCCCCAGCCATCTGAGCCGCTTGCAAAATTTGACCAACAATGCTCTGGGCTTTGTCCAGTGCGCTTTGAATGTCCTCTTTGCTCGTGGCTTTTTCTGCGGCAGCTTTCAAATCTGCAACTGCGGTGTTCGCTTGTGAAACCACATCGGCAGGCAATTTTCCTTCGTTCTCTTTCAATGTTTTTTCAACCTGATAGACAACTTGCTCGGCTTGGTTTTTTGCATCCACCAATTCGCGGGACTTTCTGTCTTTGTCTGCGTTGGCTTCTGCATCCTTAACCATTTTGTTTATCTCATCCTCGCTGAGACCAGAAGAGGATTGAATTTTAATGCTCTGTTCTTTGCCAGTTTCTTTATCTTTTGCACTCACGTGCACAATGCCGTTTGCATCTATGTCAAAGGAAACTTCAATTTGCGGCATACCGCGTGGTTTTGCCGGAATTCCCGTCAGGTCAAAGCGACCTAGTGTACGGTTATCCCTTGCAAATTCTCTTTCGCCTTGCAGAACGTGTATTGTAACTGCGCTCTGATTGTCGTCTGCGGTGCTGAACACCTGGCTTTTGCGAATAGGTATTGTGGTGTTGCGATCTATGAGTTTTGTCATAACACCGCCCAAGGTTTCTATGCCAAGTGAAAGTGGGGTAACATCCAAAAGAACCACATCTTTCAATGAGCTGTCACCTGCTAAAACGCCACCCTGAATTGCCGCGCCAATGGCAACAACTTCATCTGGGTTCACGCCTTTGTGAGGTTCCTTATCGAACAATTTTTTAACGGCATCCTGAATAGCCGGAATGCGTATTGAACCACCTACCAAAATAACTTCGTTTATATCGGCGGCTTTCAGTTTTGCATCTGCCAATGCTTTGCGAACCGGTTCAAGGGTTTTTTCCACAAGGTGAACGGTTAGCTGGTCAAATTTGGCACGGGTTAACGTTAAATCCAAATGCTTTGGGCCGCTTGCGTCTGCGGTTATGAACGGCAGATTTATATTTGTAGTGGTAGCGGCAGAGAGATCTATCTTAGCCTTTTCTGCTGCGTCTTTTAAGCGTTGCAAAGCCATTTTGTCTTTTTTGAGGTCTATTCCAGGATTGTCCTTGCGGAATTCGTCATTTATCCAGTCTATTATAACCTCGTCAAAGTTATCACCGCCGAGCATTGTGTCGCCGTTGGTGGCGAGCACTTCAAATGAGCTTTCAAAAATTTCCAAAATGGAAATATCAAAAGTTCCACCGCCCAAATCGTAAACGGCAATTTTCTCGTTCTTTTTTGTGTCCAAACCATAAGCGAGTGCGGCTGCGGTTGGTTCGTTTACTATGCGCAAAACTTCCAAGCCAGCAATTCTGCCTGCATCCTTTGTGGCTTGCCTTTGAGCATCGTTAAAATACGCTGGAACGGTGATCACCGCCTGCGTTACTTCCTGCCCAAGATAGTCCTCTGCGATTTTTTTCATCGTTTGCAGAACAACTGCGGAAATTTCTGGCGGAGCGTATTCCTTGCCGTCTATGTCCACGCGCACCAAGTCGTTGCCTTTGCCAACCAAGTGGTATGGCATGTGCTTTTCCGCTTCGCTGCATTCTTCCGCTCTGCGACCCATAAATCTTTTTATTGAGTAAATGGTTTTTTCGGCGTTGGTTATAGCCTGCCTCTTTGCCACATGGCCCACTAAACGCTCACCGTTTTTGCCAAAAGCGACAATTGACGGCGTAGTGCGAAAACCCTCGGCGTTAGCGATAACAACCGGTTTTCCGCCTTCCATAACAGCAACGCAGCTGTTAGTTGTGCCCAAGTCTATTCCTATGATTTTTCCCATTGTCTCTTTCTCCTATTTAAATTCTATGCGGGTTTGCCGCTCGAAACTATTACCTTTGCTACCCTTAGCAATTTATTTTTAATCCTGTATCCCTTTTGGAATACTTGTATAATTTCCCCTTCGGGAACGGTTTCGCTTGGCTGGTTCATAAGGGCTTCGTGCATATTTGGGTCAAATGGTTGCCCAGTGGGGTCCATTGTTTCCAAGCCGAACTCTTCAAGAACTTTGTTGAACTGCTCTTGAATCAACCTAACGCCTTTTTCAAAAGCCGCCAAATCTCCCGTTTTATTCTCCTCTGCAAAAGCCCGTTCAAAATTATCTTTTACCACTGAGAGCTTTGCCAATAATTTTCCGTTCGCCGTGTTTATTATCTCCAACTGCTCCTTTGCGGAGCGTGTGCGATAATTCTCAAATTCCGCGAAAAGCCGCAGATATTTATCATGGGCTGCCTTCTCTTTATCTGTTTCTTTTTCCGTTCCTTCGGCAACCGATTCTTCTGCAGACTCCTCTATCAGTTTATCGACCTCTTCCGAAATCTCTTTTCTATCCAAAGTCTCTTCCATACTATATATATAAGGCAAAAGCCATGCCGCATAAAAAACGGCTTTTTTGAGCAAAAAACGCCGTTTTTGTATTTTCATGTTTCAAAATGAAACGTGAAAAAAGAAAAGAAAGTGTTGTTTTTTGGAACAGTTGGGGTGGCGAATTCTAATTTATCCTATATGGAGTTTAATACAATCCATAATCAAGACTGTTTAAAAGGAATGGGTAAACTTTCAAATGAAAGCATAGATATTGTTATTATTGACCCACCTTATAACATAGGAAAGGATTTTGGAAACGATTCAGATAAAATGAATTTCAAGGAATATATTTCTTGGTGCGAGCAATGGATTAAAGAGTGTAGAAGAGTGCTTAAACCAACTGGAATGATGTTTATTTATGGTTTTGACGAAATCTTGGCGTATTTATCTGTGCAATTGCCGTTAAACAAACAACGGTGGTTAATTTGGTATTATACAAATAAAAACATCCCCTCTTTAAATTTTTGGCAAAGGAGTCATGAGTCTATAATTTGCCATTGGAAGAATAAACCTCTTTTCAACAGAGATGCAGTTAGAGAGCCATATACAAAAGGTTTTCTCAAAGGGAGTGCAGGAAGAATTAGGCCTACCGTGAAAAGCAGGTTTGCCAAAGATGGAGGAGTGGAAACAATATATAACGCGAATAGCAATGGGGCATTGCCGAGGGATGTTTTTCCCATATCAACGCTTGCGGGGGGGGCATCCTTGAAAGAAAGGATTATATATTGCAGCACTTGCAACAGCATAGTTTTGCCCAAAGAGCGGAAAGAGCACGATTCTCATAACTTAATAATGCATCCAACGCAAAAGCCGAGGGCATTAACCCAAAAACTAATTAAGTCTTGCAAACCAAAAGGAGGTTTCAAGGTCTTAATTCCATTTTGCGGAAGTGGTTCCGAGTGTCTTGAAACCTTGAAAAACGGTGGTGATTTTATTTCCTTTGAGATAAACAAAGACTATGTGAAATTAGCAAATGAAAATTTAAAACATTATTATTTAAAAACCCAGCCGAATTTTTTCACAAAAAACTTTCAAAAACTCTCGGCGTGAAAACTATACCTAAAATTTCCACGAATTCCGAATCGCAAACAGAATCTTGGGCTTTTTCTTTTGCCAAAAGCCTAAAATCTGGCGACGTGGTTGCACTGAAAGGGGATTTGGGCGCAGGAAAAACCGCTATTTGCAGAGGGGTTTGCAAGGGACTTGGTTTTGAGGGAACGGTGAATTCGCCGAGCTACGCAATAGCCCACGAATA